>DATLGR010000188.1:0-7778 GCA_035540415.1 Burkholderiales bacterium
TCGCGGCCGTGATCGAGCGCACCCGCGCCCTCGGCATGGCCGGCAGGGTGGTGGCGAGCCATTGCTCGGCGCTCGCGGCGCTCGAGCCGGCCGACGCGGCCAAGGTGATCGAAGGATTCGCGGACGCGGGCATCGGCGTCATCACGCTTCCGGCGGCCAATCTTTTCCTCCAGGGCCGCGCGGCCGCGAAGCTCGCGCCGCGCGGCCTCACGCGCGTGGTCGCGCTGCAGGCCGCCGGCGTGCCGGTCGCGGCCGCCTCCGACAACATCCAGGATCCCTTCGTGCCCTCCGGCAGCGGCGATCTGCTGGAGATCGGCCGCTGGGCGCTGCTCGCCGCCCACCTCGGCTCGAACGACCTGCCGCGAGCCTTCGAGATGGTGACGAGCGCCCCGGCGCGCCTGCTCGGCATCGACGCCGACTATGGGCTGCGCGAAGGCGCGCGCGCGGACCTGCTGATCGCCGACGCCGCCGACCCCGCGGACCTTCTCGCGAGCGGCCCGCTGGCGCGCACCGTGCTGGTCAACGGCCGCCTGGTGGCCGGCACATGGTGATGGCGGTCGAGGGCATCACGGTGTTGCTCTGTGTCGGCGTTTCTCGTCTTGCTCCACCAAGCCTGATTCGCACATACTTGCCCCGTTAACAGGAGGAGTTCGAAATGACCTTCAAAGCGCTCATCGTCGCCGCAGCGGCCTTCGCGGCGGCCGGCGCCGTCCAGGCGCAGCCGGTGAAGCTCACCATGGGCACCAACTGGCGCGCGCAGGCCGAGCACGGCGGCTACTACCAGGCGGTGGCCACCGGCATCTACGCGAAGCACGGCCTGGATGTCACCATCCGCATGGGCGGACCGCAGATCAACAACCCGCAGCTGCTCCTGGCGGGCGTGCTCGACTTCAGCATGGGCTCGGACAGCTTCAACGGCCTGAACTTCGTGCGCAACAACATCCCCGCCGTCGTGGTGGCTTCGATCTTCCAGAAGGATCCGCGCGTGCTGATGGCGCACCCGGGCCAAGGCAACGACTCGCTCGCCGCGCTCAAGGGCAAGCCGATCCTGATCGCGGCGGCCTCGCGCAACAACTACTGGAACTTTCTGCGCGCGCGCTACGGCTACACCGACGACCAGATCCGCCCCTACACCTTCAACATGGCGCCGTTCCTCGCCGACAAGTCGACCATCCAGCAGGGCTTCCTCACCAGCGAGCCACTCAAGGCGCTGAAGGCCGGCGTGAAGCCGGTGGTGCTGCTGCTGGCCGACCACGGTTATGTCTCCTATGCCACCACGCTGGAGACCCGGCAGCAGATGGTGAAGGAGCGGCCCGACGTGGTGCAGCGCTTCGTCAACGCCACGATCGAGGGCTGGTACAGCTATCTCTACGGCGATCGCAAGGCGGCGAACGCGCTCATCAAGAAGGACAACCCGGAAATGGACGATGAGCAGCTCGCCTACAGCCACGCCAAGATGCTGGAATACGGCATCGTGGACTCCGGCGACGCGCTCAAGCTCGGCATCGGCGCCATGACCCACGAGCGCTGGCGCGAGTTCACCGACACCATGATCAAGGCCGGCGTCTACCCGGCCGACCTCGAGGTGACCAAGGCCTACACCCTGCAGTTCGTCAACAAGGGCCACGGCATGCACCTCAAGCCCCGCAATTGAAGCGCGAGGCGCCGGCGCTCGTCGCGCTGCGCGGGGTCGACAAGGTCTACTCGAACGGGGTCGAGGCGCTGAAGAACCTCGACCTCGAGGTCCGGGAGGGCGAGTTCCTCAGCCTGCTCGGGCCTTCGGGCTGCGGCAAGAGCACGGTGTTGCGCCTGATCGCGGGCCTGGGCGAGCTCACGCGCGGCACGATCGACTGGTCCGACCAGCGCGCCACCGCCGGGCGGCGCGACATCGGCTTCGTGTTCCAGGACGCGACCCTCATGCCCTGGGCGACGGTGTTCAACAACATCTACCTGCCGCTGCGCGTGCGGGGCGTGCCGCGCGCCGAGGCCGCGCCGCGCATCGAGCGGGCCATGGAGCAGGTGGGGCTCGCCGGCTTCGGCGCCGCCTACCCGCGCGAGCTCTCCGGCGGCATGCGCATGCGCGTCTCGATCGCCCGCGCGCTGGTGGCCGAGCCGCGCATCCTGCTGATGGACGAGCCCTTCGCGGCCCTGGACGAGATCACCCGCTTCAAGCTGAACGACGACCTGCGCGCGCTCTGGGCGAGCCAGCACTGGACGGTGGTGTTCGTGACCCATAGCGTGTTCGAGTCGGTGTACCTTTCGACGCGCATCGTGGTGATGAGCGCGCGCCCGGGGCGCGTGAGCTCGGAGTTCGCCGTGCCGGCGAGCGCCGCACGCGATGCGGGATTCCGAACCTCCGCGGCCTATGCGGAGCAATGCCGCGCCGTGTCGGCGCGCCTCGCGGAGGCCATGCAGGCATGAACGACAGCTTCTGGGCGCGGGTGGTGCCGCCGGTGCTGATCCTGATCGTGGGCCTCGCGGCCTGGGAGCTGTTCGTGCGCGTGCGCGACATCCCCGTGTTCATCCTTCCGGGCCCGATCGTGATCGTGCAGACGCTGGTGCGCGACTGGACCATGCTGTATCCCTCGCTCGTGGTCACGGTGCTCATCACGGTGGGCGCGCTCACCGCGGCGACGGTCCTCGGCGTGCTCATCGCGGTGCTGTTCGCGCAGTCCAAGTGGGTGGAGCTCAGCTTCTTTCCCTACGCGGTGATCCTGCAGGTGACCCCGATCGTGGCGATCGCCCCGCTCATCATCATCTGGGTCAAGGACACGGCCACGGCGCTGCTCATCTGCGCGTGGATCGTGTCGTTCTTCCCCATCGTCTCGAACACCACCCTCGGCCTGAACAGCACCGACCACAACCTGCTCAACCTGCTGCAGCTCTACGGCGCCTCGCGGCGCCAGATCTTCTGGTACCTGCGCCTGCCGAGCGCGCTGCCCTATTTCCTGGGGGGCTTGCGCATCAGCGGCGGCCTGGCGTTGATCGGCGCCGTGGTGGCGGAGTTCGTCGCCGGCTCCGGCGGCATCCAGTCGGGGCTCGCCTACCGCATCCTCGAGGCGGGCTACCAGCTGCAGATCCCGCGCATGTTCGCGGCGCTCTTCATGATCACCGGCACCGGGATCCTCATCTTCATCGTGCTGACCTTCGTAACCCACCTCGCGCTGCGCCGGTGGCACGAGAGCGCCGTGAAGCGGGAGGGATGACATGGCGCTCGACGCCTTCTTGAGCGAGCTCGGCGGCATCCCGCATTCGCGCGACGCCACCGCGCTGCGCGTGAAAAGCGCCGACTTCAGCTGGTTCAGCCCGATCATGGCCGCGGCGCTCGACGGCCGCGTGGCCGAGGTGGTGGTGTCCCCGCGCAGCGAGGAGGACGTGATCCGCCTCGCCGCCGCCTGTGCGCGCCACCGCGTGCCGCTGGTCGCGCGCGGCGCCGGCACCGGCAACTTCGGCCAGGCGGTGCCGCTGGCCGGCGGCGCGGTGGCCGAGATGCTCGCGCTCGACCGGGTGCTGTGGCAGCGCCCCTGGAGCGCGCGCGCCCAGGCGGGCATCCGCCTCGGGGTCCTCGACCAGGCCCTGAGGAAGGCCGGCCGCGAGCTGCGCATGCATCCCTCCACCAAGCGCCTCGCGACGCTCGGCGGCTTCGTGGGCGGCGGGCACGCCGGCGTCGGCACGGTGAACTGGGGCATCCTGCGCGACCGCGGCAACCTCCTCGGCCTCAAGGTGGTGACCATCGAGGAGACGCCCCGGGTGCTGGAGCTGCGCGGCGACGACGTGAACCTCGTGCACCACGCCTATGGCGTGAACGGCCTCGTCACCGAGGTGGAGCTGCCCCTTGCGCCCGCCTATGAATGGCTCGACACCATCGTGGTGTTCGAGACCTTCGAGCGCGCGGCCGAGTTCGGCCTGGCGCTCGCTACCCACGACGGGATCCTCAAGAAGCTGGTGAGCGTGCATGCCTGGCCGGTGCCGCAGTACTTCAAGCCGCTGCAGCCGCACCTGCCGGCGGGTCGCGCCGCGGCGCTGCTCATGATCGGCGCCGAGACGCGCGAGGCCTTCGAGGCGCTGGCGAAGGACTTCGGCGGCACCACGACGATGTGCGGGCCCGAGGCCGGCATCTACGAGTACACCTGGGGCCATACCACGATGCACGCGCTGCGCGCCGACCGCGGCCTCACCTACCTCGTGTGCATCTTCCCGCGCGAGGACACGCTCGGCGCCATCCGCCGCGTGCACGCGAAGCTCGGCCATGAGCTGTTCCTGCACCTGGAATTCAAGCGCTTCAACGGCTACATGACCGCCGAAGGCGTGCCCCTGTTCCGCTACCAGGGGTTCGAGCAGATGGCGCGCCTGTATCGCGCGCTCGAGGGCGAGGGCGCGCGCATCGCCAACGCGCACACCTTCCTGCTGCAGAATGGCGGCATGAAGGATCTCGACGCGGCGCAGATCGCCTTCAAGCGCTCGAGCGACCCGCATCTCCTCATGAACCCGGGCAAGGTGGCCGGCCTCGGCGACCTCCCGGGCGGGCTCTCCGGGACCGCGCTGGAGGCGGCGCAGCTCCCGGCCTCCGGCTGGGCCTACTGACGCCGGTAGGGCTCCCCGAGCGTCGCCGGCGCCCGCGAGGACGAGCGCCACCAGGCGAGCACCGCCACGGTGGCGAGGTAGGGCAGGCTCAGCAGCAGCTCGTAGGGCACCGGCGAAGCCTGGATCTGCACCTGAAACTGGATCATGTCGGTGATGCCGAAGAAGAGCGCGGCGGCGAGGCACACCCAGGGGCTCCAGCCGCCGACGATCACGATGGCGATCGCGATCCAGCCGCGCCCCGCGGTCATCGCCGGGTGGAAGAGATGCAGCTGGTCCACGGCGAGCAGCGCCCCCGCAAAGCCGGTGAGCGCCGTGCCGACCAGCACCGCGCCGAAGCGGTAGGCGTCCACCGCGAGGCCGTTGAAGTCGAGCGTCTCCGGCGAGTCGCCGGCCGCCCGGATGGTCATGCCGGCGCGCGTGCGGGCGAGGAACCAGGCGACCAGGGCAATCACCGCCAGCGCCGCGTAGGCGAGCGGCGAGCGCGCGAAGAGCACCGGCCCGAGCAGGGGAATCTGCTCCAGCCCCGGGATGGCGAGCGGCGGCACCGAAGGCACGCGCGGCGGGTCGATGGCGCCGGCGAACTGGTGGTTGTAGAGCACGTTGCCCAGCCCGAAGCCGATCGGCACGAGGAGCAGCCCGTTGATCACCTGCTCGGTCTTGAGCACCACACTCCAGAAAGCCTTCAGCGCGCCGAGCGCGAGCCCCGCGGCCACGCCGCCCGCCATGCCGATCCACGGGTTGCCCGAGGCGTAGGCGGCGACGAAGCCGGCGGCCGCGCCGAGCAGCATCACGCCCTCGTGGCCGAGGTTGAGCACCCCGGAGCGCTCGGTGACGCAGGCGCCGACCGCCGCCAGCCCGACCACCAGCGCGAAGTTGGTCGCGTAGATGAGCGAGCCGGACGCGAGCTGGAGGAAGGCGTCGGCGCTCATGCCGCGCGGCGCCTTGCCGCCGCATCGGCGGCGAGCACGAAGAGCACGAAGATGCCCATCAGCACGCGCACGAAGTCGCTGGGGATGCGCAGCTCGACCTGCACGCCCTCGGCGCCGACGACCAGCGCGGAAAAGAAGAACGCCGACGGAATCACCGCGACGGGATGGTTGCGCGCGAGCAGAGCCACGAGCACGGCGGTATAGCCGAAGTCGTTGGACAGCCCGACCAGAAGCCGATGCGTGGCGCCGAGCGCGTGCGCGGCGCCGGCAAGTCCCGCCAGCGCCCCGCTGACCGCGAACAGCGCGATGATGGTGCGCGGCACATCGATGCCGGCGGCCCGGCTCGCGCGCGGATTGGCGCCGAGCGCCCGGGCGCGCGCGCCGAAGCTGCAGCCGAAGGCGAGATAGGCGACCAGCGGCACGAGCAGCAGCGCGAGGAGCACGCCCGCGTGCACCCGCGTGACGCCGAGCGCCGGCAGGTGGAACGCCTCCGGAAAGCCCTGCGTCTGCAGCAGCGGGATCCCGGGGTCGCGCAGCACCGTGCGGATCAGCCAGCTCATCACCAGGATGCCGACGAAGTTGAGCATCAGCGTGGTGACGACCTCGTTCACCCCGCGATGCGCGCGCAGCCATCCCGGAACAAAGGCCCACGCCGTGCCCGCGGCGGCGGCGGCGAGCACCGCCAGCGGCAGGCCGAGGGCGGCCGGCGTGGCGGCGGGCAGGCCCAGCGCGACGAGCGCCGCGGCGCAGGCGCCGAGATGAAACTGGCCTTCGCCGCCCACCGACCACACGCGCGCGCGAAAGCACAATGCATAGCCCAGGGCAATCAGCAGCAGGGGCGTCGCTTGCACCAGCGTATCGATGAACCCGCTGCGGCTGCGGAACACGGTCTCGAACATCACCCGTGCCGCGGCGAGCGGATCATGGCCCAGCGCGGCGATGAACGCGCCGGCCGCCAGGACACCGGCGAGCGCCGCGACCAGGGCGCCGATCATGCGGCCGGGGCGCCGCTGGAGGGCATGCCGGCCATCGCCGCCCCGAGCGCGGCCGCGGTCGCGCCGCGCGCCGGCCACTCGCCCTGCAGCGCGCCGCCGTAGAGCACGCCGATGCGGTCGGCGAGCTCCATCAGCTCGTCGAGGTCGGAGGAGATGACGACCACCGCCGCGCCGCGCTCGGCGGCGCGGCGCAGCTCCTCGCGCACGAAGCCGGCGGCGCCGACGTCGAGTCCCGCGGTAGGCTGCGCGGCCACGATGAGCGCCGGGTTGCCCGCGAGCTCGCGGGCAAGCAGCATCTTCTGGGCGTTGCCGCCGGAGAGGCTGCGCGCGGGCAGGTCGGCGCGTGGCGGCATGATCCGGAAGCGCTCGATGTCCCGGCGCACCGCGGCGAGCGCCCCGGCGCGGCGCGCGGGTGCCCGCTCGAGCGCCGCGCCGGCCGCGGTCGCGCGCAGGAGCAGATTCTCCGCCACCGACAGATCGCGAATCACCCCCCACTGCTGGCTGTCGGAGGGGATATAGGCCATGCGCTCGCGCGCCACGCCGGCGCGGCCCAGCATGCGGATGCTGCCGCTCGCCGGCGCGAGCAGACCCGCCAGCGCGAGCTCGAGCTCCCACTGCCCGTTCCCCTCGACGCCGGCGATGCCATAGATTTCGCCCGCGGGCACGCGGAAGCTCACCGCGCGCAGCTCCCGGGAGGCGAGCGGCTCGGCGGGATCGGGCCGCACCGAAAGCGCCTGCACCTCGAGCACCGGGGCACCGCTGGAGTCCGCTCGCGGCGCGCGCGCCGGACCGGTCCCGTTCGCCGCGGTGCGACTGCCCATCATGGCCTCGATGAGACGCTCGGGGGTCGCCTCGGCGGACGGCAGGGTGACGATCCGGCGGCCGGCGCGCAGCACGGTCATGCGATCGGCAAGGCCGGCGAGCTCCCGCAACTTGTGCGTCACGAGCACCACCGTGCGGCCTTCGGCATCGGTCATGCGCCGGATCATGCCGAAGAGCTGCTCCACCTCGCCCGGCGTGAGCACCGAGGTGGGTTCGTCCATGAGCAGCACGCGCGAGTCGTGATACAGCGCGCGCAGGATCTCGACGCGCTGGCGCTCGCCCATCGAAAGCGATTCCACCTGCGCGTCGGCGTCGACGGCAAGGCCGTAGCGCTCGGCCAGGCTGCGCAGGCGCGCGCGAACCTCGGCGAGCAGCCGCGGATGGCGGCGCCCGCGCGGCTCCAGACCGAGCGCCACGTTCTCGGCCACCGAGAGCGGCGGCACGAGGC
>DATLGR010000189.1:0-4965 GCA_035540415.1 Burkholderiales bacterium
GCCACAAAGCGTTCACGGTGTACCGCTGCTGCACATGCGCCGCCGAGACAATGCGAACAGAGCTGGTCCTGCAGATAAGCGAGCGCGTCACCGAGCAAAGTCGCGCGTTACTCCAGAAAGAAGAGTGAGCACCGGGGGCCACAACTTCGAGCGCCGCTCGATCCAGCCCACGCGACGCGTCTGATGGGAGGTGCGCCTTCGCCGCGGTAGTTCATCAGCTCCTCCATGGCGGAACACGCTAGCACGGCGAGGTTTTTCGTCGTTGTGAACTGCGCTGAAGTAAGCTTTTCGGGACTACATCACCCCGGCCGCGTCGATCGCCGCCTCCCACGCGCCATCGCCGGCTAGTCTTGATCCGAGCCTTCGTCCGCCGGTTTGGTGATGACCTGTGCTTGATCTTGAGAGCGGCGTCCACAACGCCCCCTGGACTATGCCCACAGCTCGCGGGAGATATCTGCGGGCGGCTCGCTCTTGCCGGATGACCACAGCACGAGGTGACTGGGAGTAACGCCGATTTTTAAGGCAAGTTGGTCCTCGCCGCCGACCCTCTCAGCAGCGCCCTGACATACAGCCCCAACCCCGACCCCTGCGGCCTGACAAACGCCACGCCGAACGGCTACCGCTGAGCCCCGCCCGAAAGTCAACTTCGTCTACGCGCCAGACCGTTTGTCGTCAGGGTCGGTCGCGCAAGCCTTGCGGGGCACTGGGCGGGGGGCACGGCGTAGAGAACGCGATCAGTGCGCTCGAGGCGACGATGCTTCTTTCCCTCACGGGCGCCGTGGCGCGGATCGAGAGCGAAGAGAAGCACGCCCGAGATTACTTGCGGGGCCTGGAGCGGAGCGGGTTGGAGCGTTTTCCACTCGATCCATCAAGTCTGGGTTGACGAGAACTGGAGATTGACCTTCGCGTTCGAAGGAACAGACGCGATCCTATGGATTACCAGGACTATCACTGAGGAGCGCGATGGGCACGCGAATGCACAATCCCCCTCATCCAGGCGAAGTGCTCCAAGACACGGTGATCTTGGCCGGCGGCATCTCGGTGTCCGACTTCGCGCGAAAGCTGGGCGTGTCTCGAGTCGCCCTCTCCAGGGTCATCAACGCTCGAGCCGCCGTGAGCGCCGACATGGCACTACGCCTGGCGGCAGCACTCGGAGGCAGCGCGGAGTCGTGGCTGCAGATGCAGGCCGCGCACGACTTGTGGAGAGCCGCAAAGAAGCGGCGACCGAAGGTGCAACCGCTGAAGCTTGCGGCTTAGTGGCGTCCCCACGGGGATTCGAACCCCGGTTACCGCCGTGAAAGGGCGATGTCCTAGGCCTCTAGACGATGGGGACTTGCGGTGCTTCTTTGCTGCTGCAAGTCGGGGCTGGTGGAGGTAACCGGGATCGAACCGGTGACCTCTTGCATGCCATGCAAGCGCTCTCCCAGCTGAGCTATACCCCCAACCGAAGGGCGCGATTATAGCGCGGGCCGGTCAGCTTTTGCAGGGGCCGATGCGCCGCGCGGAGGCCCTGGTGTTCATCTGGAAGCGGTAGCCCTGCACTTCGGCGGCCATCTGCATTTCGCTCTCGACCCGGCCCGGGGCGGTGAGGCGGGCGGCGCCGTTGCCCTTCATGTTGGTGCGCGGGCAGGAGACTTCCCACGTCATGGCGTCCTCGGTGCGCTGCACGGGGGTGATGACGCACGGGCCCTTTTCGCTCTGGCGCGCCATCCACCGCTCGGGGTGCGCGGCGTCCTCGGGGGTGACGCAGTGCTTGAACACCGCGCTCTGGCCGCCGGGGAACAGCGGCGAGGTGGTGACGGAGTGGATCTCCCACTCGCCGGGCTGCAGCGCGGCGGCAGCCGCGCCCGCGGCGGCGGCGCTGACGGCCAGGGTGAAGGCGATGAGGCGTTTGCGCATTCAGTCCTCGTGGAGGTGGCGCGAAAGGCGCAGCAGCACCGTCTCGCGCCCGATGAGCTCGAGCACCGCGTCGATGGACGGGGTCTGGGTGCGGCCGGTGACCAGGCGGCGCAGCGGCATCGCGACCTGCGGCATCTTGAGGCCGCTCGCCTTCACCGCTTCCTTGATGGCCTCGTTGATCGCGCCGCGCTCCCAGGCGACCGCGGCGAGCCGCGCCTCGAGCAGGCGCAGGGCCTTGGTCACTGCCGGGTCCCAGTCGGGCGGGCCGGGATCGACTTCGAGCTGGTAGAAGAGCATCGCCTCGTCGGCGAGCTGCAGGAGCGAGGCGGCGCGGTCCTTGAGCAGCCGGACGACGGCGAGGAGCGAAGGCCCGCCGCCGGGCTGCCGGCCGCGGCGCCGAAGCTCGGGCTCGAGCAGCGCGGCAAGGCGCTCGTCGTCCGCGCGCTTCAGGTACTGCTGGTTGATCCAGGCGAGCTTCTCGGGATTGAACTGCGCGGCCGAGCGCGACACGTGCGCGAGGTCGAACCACTGCACGAGCTGCTCGCGCGTGAAGATCTCGTCGTCGCCGTGCGACCACCCCAGGCGCGCGAGGTAATTGACGAGCGCCTCCGGCAGGTAGCCGTCGTCGCGGTATTGCAGCACGCTGACCGCGCCATGGCGCTTGGACAGGCGCTCGCCGTCGGCGCCGAGGATCATGGGCACGTGCCCGAACGCGGGCAGCGCCGCCTCCAGCGCCTGGAAGATGTGGATCTGGCGCGGGGTGTTGTTGACATGGTCGTCGCCGCGGATGACGTGCGTGATGCCCATGTCGAGGTCGTCCACCACCACGCCGAAGTTGTACGTGGGCACGCCATCGGCGCGCAGCAGCACCAGGTCGTCGAGCTCGGCGTTCGGGAAGCTGATCGGGCCTTTGACGAGGTCGTTCCAGCCCACCTCGCCCGCCTCCGGGGTGCGAAAGCGCACCACCGGCTTCACGTCCTTCGGCGGGGTGCGCCCGCGCGCGCGCTCGGGGCGCCAGCGCCCGTCGTAGCGCGGCTTCTCGCCGCGCGCGAGCTGCTCCCGGCGCAGCGCCTCGAGCTCCTCGCGCGACATGTAGTCGTAGTAGGCGTGCCCGGCGGCGATGAGGCGCTCGGCCACCTCGCGGTAGCGCCCGAGGCGCTGCATCTGGAACACCGGCCCTTCGTCCCAGTCGAGCCCCAGCCAGCGCATGCCGTCGAGGATGGCCTGCACCGATTCCTGCGTGGAGCGCTCGAGATCCGTGTCCTCCACGCGCAGGATGAAGCGCCCGCCGTGGCGGCGCGCATAGGCCCAGGAGAAGAGCGCCGTGCGGGCGCCACCGATGTGCAGGTAGCCGGTGGGGCTCGGCGCGAAGCGGGTGCGAACAGTCATGGGTGGTACGATTTTCCCATGGCCAAGGCGGATCACCGCGCCTCCCTGCAGCCGGCGAGCATGCCGGGCTATTCGCTCCCGGTGTACGAGTACCGGCGGCCGCCGGAGCTCTCGGGCCAAGGCGGCGAAGTCTATCCGGTCATCGTGGTGGGCGCGGGCCTCGCCGGGCTCACGGCGGCGCTCGAGCTCGGCAGCCGCGGCATCCGCACGGTGATCCTCGACGAGGACAACACCGTGGGCGCCGCCGGGCTCTCCTCGCGCGGCATCTGCTACGCCAAGCGCTCGCTCGAGATCCTCGACCGCTTCGGCGTCGCCAGCCGCATCCGCGCGAAGGGCGTCACCTGGAACGAGGGCGAGGTCTACCGCGGCGAGGCGCGCATCTACCGCTTCAACCTGCAGCCGGAATCGGACCAGAAGTTCCCCGCCTTCGTGAACCTGCAGCAGTTCTACGTCGAGCAGTACCTGGTCGAGGCGATCGCGGCGGTGCCGGCAGTGGACCTGCGCTGGCGCAGCAAGGTGGTCTCGGTCGAGAACGGAACCGACGGGGTCGCGCTCGGCGTCGAGACGCCCGAGGGCCGCTACGAGGCGAGGGCGCAGTACGTCGTCGCCGCCGACGGCGGCCACAGCACGCTGCGGGAGCTCCTCGGCGCCGAGGACGAGGAACGCTCGTTCTACGAGGACCGCTGGTGCATCGCCGACGTGAGGATCGAGGCGCGCGAGGAGCCGGTGCGCAAGGCGTACCTCGACGGCATCCCCACGCAGGGCGGCGCGATCTGGTATCACCAGATGGCCGACGGCGTGTGGCGCACCGACTGGCAGATCGGCCACCTGCCCGACCCGGACGCCGAGGTCACGCCCGAGCGCGCGGTGGAGCGCCTGAAGAAGCTGCTCGGCCCCGGCGTGCGCTTCGAGCTGGTGTGGGTGGGGCCGTGGCGCTTCAAGAAGCGCCTGCTCAAGCGCTTCGTGCACGGGCGCGTGCTCTTCGCCGGCGATGCCGCGCACGAGCACTCGCCCTTCGGCGCGCGCGGCGGCAACTCCGGCATCCAGGACGCGAACAACCTCGCCTGGAAGCTCGCCCTCGTGCTGCAGGGCAAGGCCGCGCCGGCGCTGCTCGACACCTACCAGGCCGAGCGCCACTTCGCCGCGCGCGACAACACCGAGGCCGCCACGCGCAGCGCCATCTTCATCGGACCCGAAAGCGACGGCCAGCGCCTCTTTCGCGACGCCATCCTCGACCTCGCACAGCGCGAATCCTGGTGCCAGCCCTGGGTGAACGTGGGCCGGCTCTCGGTCGCCACGCTCTACCGCGACTCGGCGCTCAACGCCGAGCGCGGCGAGTTCGCGAGCGATCGCGCGCGCCCGGGCGCGGCGGCGCCCGACGGGCGCTTCGGCGAGGGCTTCTTCGTCGAGCGCCTGCAGGGGGAGTTCACGGTCGCCTGGTTCGGCGCCGAAGGGCCGGCGCTCGAAGCGCGCACGCTGGTGGTCCGGCGCGAGGGCCACGAGGCGCTCTTCGAGCGCTACGGCGTGCGCGACACCGCCACCTACGTGTTCCGTCCCGACGGGCACGTGCTCGCGCGCTGCACCGGGATCGACCCCGCCTTTGCGCGCGAGGCCATCGCGCGCGTGCTCGGCGAGCGCGCCGCCGGCCCGCCGGCGAACGCGGCCACGAACCAGCCC
>DATLGR010000190.1:0-4560 GCA_035540415.1 Burkholderiales bacterium
ACATCGACCTGGTGCGCCGCCTGGTTGAAGAGCGCGCCGCCGCCGCGCGCGGGGTCGAGCTCTTCGGGCCGGCGCGGCCGGTAGAGAAAGTCCGTGTAGTTGAGCGCGCTCACCATGCGCAGGCGGCCGAGCTCGCCGCTCGCGATGATGGCGCGCGCGCGCTGGACGGGCGCATCGAAGCTGTGGCTGTGGCCGACGAGTAGGTGCACGCCCGCCGCGCGGGCCGCGGCGATCATCGCGCCGCAGTCCTCCAAAGTCAGCGCCATCGGCTTTTCCACCAGCAGGTGCTTCTTGTGTGATGCAGCAAGGCAGGCCTGCGCCGCGTGCAGCTCGTGCGGTGTCGCAATATAGATGACCTCGACCGCCGGGTCGGCGCAAAGCGCCTCCGCCGTGGCGTACGCTCGGGCCTGAAACTCGCGTGCGAAGCGCTCGCGGGCCTCGGGGCGCGGGTCGGCGCCGGCGACCAGCGCCACCCGCGGGTCTCGCTCGAGCGCCGGCAGCATGAGCGAGAACGCCCGCCCGAGACCGACGACACCGAAATTGAGTTTTGGTATCATCGAAAATACTTAGGAGGCTAAGGTTACCATGCTCAGCCGCGAACAGAACGAACTCCTGTGCCGCGTCGAAGGCGCGGCCCCCATGGGCCAGCTCATGCGGCAGCACTGGCTGCCGGTGTGCCTGTCGGAGGAAGTGGCCGAGCCCGACGGCGCGCCGGTGCACGGGCGCCTGCTTGGCGAGGACATCGTGGTGTTCCGGGACTCCGGCGGGCGCCTGGGGGCGCTCGAGGAGCATTGCACGCACCGCGGCGCCTCGCTCGTCTTCGGCCGCAACGAGGAAGGCGGGCTGCGCTGCCTCTACCACGGCTGGAAGTTCGACGTCGACGGCAATGCCCTCGACATGTCCTCGGAGCCGCCCGGAAGCGCCATGCTGAAGGCCATCCGGCAGAAGGCGTATCCCGTGCGCGAGAGCGGCGGATTCGTGTGGGTGTGGATGGGCGAGCCGGCGAAGCTGCGCGAGTTCGAGCCGCCCGCCTGGGCGCCGCAGCCGGGCATCCGCTACGCCATCGTCAAGATGCACGCCGCCTGCAACTGGGCGCAGGTGCTCGAAGGCTCCATCGACTCGGCGCACAGCTCGAGCCTGCACTCCACCGAGATGCCCGCGGCGCAGGTCGACGGCGCCAAGGCCACGAAGACGAGCTGGCCGCGGCCGTCGAACGACAAGGCGCCGCGGCTGCAGTTCCAGCCCACGAGCTACGGCTTTCGCTACGCCGCCATCCGCAAGCCCATCCTCAACCCCGAGGCCAACCAGTACGTGCGCACGACGCTCTTCATCGCGCCGTTCACGGTGCTGATTCCGCCCAACGACCAGTACAACCTCGCCCAGATGCTGGTGCCCGTGGACGACGTCAACACGATGTTCTACTGGATCGCCTGGCACCCGGACCCGGCGAAAGGCATCGCCCAGGAAGACTGGCGGGCCTTCTGCGCCGCCACCCCGGGGGTCGACCTCGACGAGAACTTCCGCAAAAAAAGGACGCTGGCGAACCGCTACCTGCAGGACCGCGCGGCGATGAAGCGCGGCGACTTCACCGGCATCCGCGGCATCCCGACCCAGGACATGGCGATGTGGGAGTCGATGGGCCCGATCGCCGATCGCAGCCGCGACCATCCCGGCTCGAGCGACGTGGCGGTGGTGCAGTTCCGGCGCATGATGGTGAACGCGGCCAAACGCGTGGCCGAAGGCGGCCCCGCCATCGGCACTACCGAGCCGCGCATTCCGCACGTGAAGCTCGCCTCCTACGAGGGCATCGTCCCCAGGAGCGTCGACTGGCGCACCCTGGGCGTGCACGACCTGGCCGAAGAAGCCGCCGCTTGAGCCTCGCCGAGGCGCTGCGCGAGCTCGCGGTCGCCAACCGCATCCTTGCCCGCGAGGGCGTCGTGGACGCGTTCGGCCACGTGAGCCTGCGCCATCCCGAGCGGCCCGATCGCTACTTCCTGTCGCGCTCGCGCAGCCCGGAGCTGGTTTGCGTCGAGGACCTCATGGAGTTCGACCTCGAGGGCACGCCGATCGACCCGCGCGGCCGCGCGCCGTACTCCGAGCGCTTCATCCACGGCGCCATCTACGAGCGCCGGCCCGAGGTGCGCTCGGTGATCCACAACCACTCGCACGAGATCATCCCCTACGGCATCACGCCGGTGAAGCTGCGCCCGGTCCTGCACGTGGGCGCCGCCATCGGCGCCGAGGTGCCGGTGTGGGACATCGCCGCGAAGTTCGGCGACACGAACATGCTGGTCGTGAACATGGAGCAGGGGCGCGACCTCGCCGCCACGCTCGGGGCGAACCGCGTGGCGCTCATGCGCGGGCACGGCTGCGCCGTCGCCGGCACGAGCCTGCGCG
The DNA here is from genome assembly GCA_035540415.1 of Burkholderiales bacterium. GTDB lineage: Bacteria > Pseudomonadota > Gammaproteobacteria > Burkholderiales > SG8-39 > SCGC-AG-212-J23. The sequence goes on from DATLGR010000190.1 coordinate 2,398, forward strand.
AGGCGGTATTCACGGCGGTGTACCTGCAGGTGAACGCGCGGCTGCAGAGCGAGGCGCTGCGCCTCTCGCCCGAGGTGCGCTTCCTCAGCCCCGGCGAGCTCGAGCTCGCCGGCCGGATGCTCGGCCAGCCGCTCGGCCTCGAGCGCGCCTGGGAGTACTGGCGCCTGCGCGCCGACCGCCGGGGCATCGAATGAGCGGCTACGTCGGCCTGCCCCCGCCGCTCAACCCGGCGGTGACGCGCACCAAGGATCTCTTCCAGGCGCTCGACAACTTCACGCGGGTGTTCGCCATCCGTCCGGGCGAGAACGTGCTCATGCTCACCGATCCGCTGCTGGATCCGCGCGTGGTCGACGCCGTGAGCGGCCTCGCGCGCAGCCGCGGCGCCGAGGTGCGCCAGTACATGGAGCCCACGTCGCAGGTCACCGAGGTGCCCGAGGCGGCGAAGCCGCTGCTGCAGGCGGCCGATTTCGTGGTGTCCACCTGGTTCTGCTCCATCGTCTCGCCCTTCTGCATCGGCCTGCGGGCGCGCGGGCAGCGCTGGGTGAAGATCACCTACTTCCGCGACCTCGACCTCCTTTATTCGCCGCAGGCGCGCTTTCCGGCCGAGCTCGTGGGCGAGATCATCCGCGCCACCGCGGCGCGCCTGCCGGTCGAGGCGTTCGACCTCGCGTTCCAGGACGAGCGCGGCACCGATTTCCGCATCCGCTACGAGAAGGACATGCGCGCGAAGCTCCTCGCCGGCAACCGCTGGCGCGGCAGGATGTTCGCCGACGAGCCCGGCTGCTACGTGCACTACCTGCCGACGCACGGGCCGAACCTCTGGGACCGCACCGCGCACGGCAACGACAACGCCGCGCCGGTCGCCATGACGGGTACCGTGTATCCGCAGTGGGCCGTGGGCTTCGAGCGCCCCTTCGCGAGCCGCATCGCCTGCGAGTTCGACGGCGACACGGTGGTCGCGGTGCGCGGCGATTCGGACGAGGCGCGCCTCCTGCGCGAGATGCTGGTGGGGGGCCGGCTGATCGAGCTGGGCTGCGGCTTCAACCCCAAGGCGCCGCGGCGCACCGCGTATCCGGCCGGCTCCAACGCGCCAGGCGCGCTGCATTTCGGCATCGATCTCGCGCGGCCGGCGGACTACATCCGGCGGGTGATGCCTCAATGGGAGGAGCCGCCGGTGCACGTCGACCTCGTCACGCTGGACGCAACCGTCGCCGCCGGAAGCGTCCCGCTCGTCGAGCGCGGCTTCCTCAGCGCGCTCAAGGACGAGGCCGTCGTCGAGGCGGCGCGGCGCTACGGCGATCCGGTGGACCTGCTGGAAGGCGCGGTCTAGTGGAGCCCTGCGATCTCGGGGCGCTCGAGGCGCGCCGGCGCATCGGCGCGCGCAGCCTCTCGCCGGTCGAGCTCCTCGAGTCGTGCTGGCGGCGCATCGACGCGGTCAACGCGCCGCTGAACGGCATCGTGGCCGAGGACCGCGAGCGGGCATTGAAAGAGGCGCGGGCCGCCGAGCAGGCCGTGGCGCACGGCCGCGCGCTCGGGCCGCTGCACGGCCTGCCGGTGGGCATCAAGGACATGGTGGACACCGCCGGCCTGCGCACCACCTACGGCTCGCTCGAATTCAGGCACCACGTCCCCGCCGCCGACGCCGGCCTCGTCACGCGCCTGCGCCAGGCGGGCGCGATCGTGCACTGGAAAACCAACACCCCGGAGTGGGCCGCCGGCGGCAATACCTTCAACCCCGTGTACGGGGTGAGCGGCAATCCGTTCGACCCCGCGCTCACCTGCGGGGGCTCCTCGGGCGGCTCGGGCATCGCGCTCGCCGCCGGCATGCTGCCGCTCGCGCACGGCTCCGACAACGCCGGCTCGCTGCGCATTCCGGCCGCGTTCTGCGGCGTGGTCGGCATGCGCCCGAGCGCCGGCCTGGTGCCCAACGAGCGGCGCGCGTACGGGCCCGCGCCGCTCAGCGTCGAAGGCCCGATGGGCCGCAGCGTGCGCGACACCTGGCTGCTGCTCGCGGCCTACGCGAGCGACGATGCGCGCGACCCGCTGGCCGGCCATGTCGACCCGCGGCTCCTGCGCGAGCCGGTGCCGGCCGACCTTTCGCGCCTGCGCGTGGCGTTCAGCGCCGATTTGGGCGGCTTCGCCCCGGTCGACTCGCACCTCGGG
>DATLGR010000191.1:0-2945 GCA_035540415.1 Burkholderiales bacterium
GTTCATGTTGGTGGCGTAGTTTGCCACGCGCAGGTATTTCTCCTCCACGACGAGCGCGCGCTGCAGGCGCTTGCTGTGGGTCGTCAGGCCGGTCGGGCAGGTGTTCTGGTGGCAGCGCAGCGCCTGGATGCAGCCCAGCGCGAACATGAAGCCGCGCGCGGTGTTGACGAAATCCGCCCCGACGCACAGCGCCCACGCCGCGCGCGCCGAGGTGACGATCTTGCCGGAGGCCACGACGCGGATGCGCGCGCGCAGGCCGGTCTCGATCAGCGCGTCGACCACGCGCGGCAGCGCCTCGTCGATGGACAGGCCCATGTGGTCGGCGAGCGCCTGCGGCGCCGCGCCCGAGCCGCCCTCGCCGCCGTCGACCACCAGGAAGTCGGGCGCGAACTCGAGCCCGCGGCGGTGCACGACCTCGGCGAGCTCGTGCATGAACTGCCAGCCGCCCACGGCGGTTTTCACCCCGACCGGCCGCCCGGTGAGCGCGCGGATCCAGGCCACCCGCTCGACGAGCTCCGCCATGCTGGAGATGTCCCGGTGGCGGTTGGGGCTGATGGAGTCGCGCCCTTCGGGGATGCCGCGGATCTGCGCGATTTCCGCGGTGACCTTCCGCCCCGGCAGCACCCCGCCCTTGCCGGGCTTGGCGCCCTGCGAGAGCTTGATCTCGAAGGCGCGCACCACGCGCGAGAGCTCGAGCAGGCGCTCGGCGCAGAGGTTGCCGAGCGCGTCGCGCACGCCGTACTTGGCCGTGCCGATCTGCATCACGAGGTCGCAGCCCCCCTCGAGGTGGTAGGGCGAGAGGCCGCCTTCGCCCGTGTCGAGCCAGCAGCCGGCCACCGCGGCGCCGCGCGACAGCGCCCGCACCGCGGGAGCCGAGATCGCCCCGTAGCTCATGCCGCTCACGTTCACGATCGAGCGCGCCTCGAAGGGCTCGCGGCAGTAGCCTTCGCCGAGGACGAGCGACGGCGTGGGCAGGCGCTCCTCCTCGAGCACCGGGAAGGGATGGTTCACGAAGATGAGCGCGCCGGGCGCGTGCAGGTCGAAGGTGGAGCCGAAGCCCACCGTGCCGCCCTCGTTCTTCGCGAGGCGGTACACCCAGCCGCGCGTGGCGCGATTGAACGGCATCTCGTCGCGGTCGCCGGAGAAGAAATACTGGCGGAAGTATTCGCCGAGCTGCTCGAAGAAATACCGCAGGTGGCCGATCACCGGGTAGTTGCGCAGCACGCCGTGCTTTTTCTGCGTGATGTCGCTCACGAACAGGAACGCAAGCGCCCCGAGCACCGCGAACGCCGCGAGCGTCCCGATGCCGTACGACAGGATGTCCCGGATCATCGCCCCCTCCTAGGGCAATGATACCCCGCGCGCCCTTTCCTCCGCGGTGGCCGCCCGCACGGCGAGGACCGTGAGCGAGAAGCGCAGCGCCATCCCGGCGAGCGGATGGTTCGCATCGAGCACCGCCTTGCCCGCGGCTACGTCGGTGACCGTATAGAGGATGCTGTCCTCCTCCACCTGCATCCCGACCTCCAGGCCCTGCCCATAGCGCTCGGCCGGCTCCACGCGCAGGCGCTGCGGGTCGTAGTCGCCGAAGGCCTGCTCGGGCTCGAGCTGCAGGCGCAGCACCTCGCCCGGGCGCCGGCCTTCGAGCGCGCGCTCGAGCGCCTCGAGCAGCCCGCCGTAGCCGCCGTGCAGGTAGGTCAGCGGCTCCTCGGGCGCGAGCAGCAGCTCGCCGTGGGCATCGTGCAGCTCCAGGCGCAGCGAGACCACGGTGTCCCGGCTCACCGGGACCGCGCTCACGCTCGCAGCCGCCGCACCACGTCGAAGACCTCGGCGGCGTGCCCGCGCGGGTTGATGCCGTACTTGGCGTGGCGGATGACGCCCTTCTTGTCGATGACGAAGGTGGCGCGCACCAGGCATTCGCGCCGCACGCCTTCGACGTCGCGCTCCTGGAGCACGCCGTACTTGCGGCACACCTCGCCCTCGGGATCCGACAGCAGGCCGATGGTCACGCCGTTGCGGTCGCGGAAGTCGGCGTGGGTGATGCAGTCGTCGCGCGACACCCCGAGCACGACGCAGTCGTGCTTGCCGAACTGGTCCTCGTGGTCGGAGAAATCGGTCGCCACCTGCGTGCAGCCGGGCGTGCCGTCTTTCGGGTAGAAGTAGAGCACCACGTTCTTCTTGCCGCGGAACTCGGCGAGATCCACCGACTGCATGTCGGCGTCGGGAAGCGTGAACGGAGGAGCCGGTTGGCCGGGCGCGAGCATGGTGCGCCGATTCTATGCCAAAACATTTTCGCTTTGACAAGCGGCGCGACATAATCGCGCGCGATGGCTTCGGCGCTGCTCGGCGGTCTTTCCACGCGCGCGTTCCTGCGGCGCCACTGGCAGCAGCGGCCGCTGTTCGTTGCGCGCGCGCTGCCGGGATTCGCCGGCGTGGTGGACCACCGCGCGCTCGCCGCGCTCGCCGCGCGCGACGACGTGGAATCCCGGATCGTGGAACGCCGTGGCAGGAGATGGGACACGCACCACGGCCCGTTCCGCCGCCTGTGCGTCCCGCGTCGTGATTGGACGCTGCTCGTCTCGGGGGTGAACCTGCACGTAGCCGCGGCCGACGCGCTGCTGCGCCGATTCGACTTCATCCCGCGCGCGCGCATGGACGACGTCATGGTGAGCTACGCGGTGCCGGGCGGCGGCGTCGGCCCGCACCGGGATTCCTACGACGTTTTCCTGCTGCAGGGCCCCGGGCGGCGGCGCTGGCGCTTCGGCGACGAGGAGCGCGTGCTCGCCCCGGGCGATCTCCTCTACCTGCCGCCCGGCGTCGAGCACGACGGGGTCGCGCTGGACGCGTGCTACACCTATTCCATCGGATTCCGCGCGCCGAGCGGCGCGGAGCTCGGCGCGGCGTTCCTCGACTGGCTGCACGAGCGCGGCCTGCCGCAGGCGCGCTTC
>DATLGR010000192.1:0-2860 GCA_035540415.1 Burkholderiales bacterium
ACGGTCTGCCCGGGGTTGCCCGCCGTGTCGAAGGTGATGTAGCGCAGCCGCCGGCCGTTGACGCCGCCGGCGGCGTTGATCTCGTCGACGGCGATGCGCGCCGCGACCTCGTTGGTGCGCGACAGGCTGACGAACGGCCCGGTCTCCGCGGTGAGAAAGCCGAGCACGAGCTCGCCCTGGGCGAGAGCCGGGGCGGCGGCGAATCCCAGCAGTGCAGCGATGAGGCATCGAAAGGTCATCGGGTTCTCCTCCTTCAGGTTGCGACCGACCGCCCGAGATAGGCGGCCACCAGGCGCTCGTCGGAGAGCAGCGCCTGCGGCTCTCCGTGCATGACGATGGAGCCGAGCTCCATTACGTAGGCGCGCGCGCTCACGCGCAGCGCCTGACGCGTATTCTGCTCCACCAGCAGCAGGGCGAGCCCTTCGCGGTTGAGCGCCGCGAGCAGGCGGAACAGCTCCTGCACGAGAATGGGGCTCAGGCCGAGCGACGGCTCGTCGAGCAGCATGAGCTTCGGGCGGGCGAGCACGCCGCGGCCTATCGCCAGCATCTGCTGCTCGCCGCCCGAGAGCACCGAGGCGGGCAGGTGGCGCCGCGCGCCGAGGTTGGGAAACCGCGCGTAGAGCTGGGCGATCTCCTCGCGCACGGCGGCCGCGTCGCGCCGGGCATAGGCGCCCATGAGCAGGTTTTCCTCGACCGTGAGCGACATGACGATGCGCCGGCCCTCCGGCACGAGCACCATGCCGGCGGCGATGCGCTGATGCGGGCGCGCCGCTGCGAGGTCGTGCCCCGCGAGGGCGAGGCGCGAGGCCTCGGCGGGCGCGAGGCCCATGATGCCCTTCAGCAGCGAGCTCTTGCCGGCGCCGTTGGCGCCGAGCACCGCGACCACCTCGCCCTCGCCGACGCGCAGCGCCGCCTCGCGCACCGCCTGGATGCGTCCGTAGCGGACCGACAGGCCCTCCACCTCAAGCAACATGCTCTTCGGCTCCGAGATAGGCTTCGCGCACCTGGGCGTTGCGGTCGAGCTCCTCCACGGGGCATTCGGCGATCTTGCAGCCGAAATTGAGCACCACCGCGCGGGAGCAGAGCCGGCGCACGAAGCGCATGTCGTGCTCCACCACCACCAGCGTGACGCCGCGGGCGGCGATCCGCTCGAGCGCTTCCTCCAGGGCCTGCGACTCGGCGGGATTGAGGCCGGCCGCGGGCTCGTCGAGGAGCAGCACGCGCGGCGCGGCGAGCAGCGCGCGCACCAGCTCGATGCGCTTCTGGATGCCGTAGGGCAGCGCGCCGGCGGGCTCGTCCGCATGGGCGCCGAGCCCCGCCTCGGCGAGCGCCCCGCGCGCCTCCTCGCGCCAGCGGTTGCGCCGGCCGAGGCCGACCGGCTGCAGCATGGCGGCAAGACCCGGGGCGCGCGCGTACTGCGTGATCATGACGTTCTCGATCACCGTGAGGTGCGGCATCAGCCGGATGTTCTGGAAGGTGCGCGCGAGCCCGAGGCGGATGCGGCGCCGCGAGGCGACGCCGGCCAGGTCGCGGCCCTCCAGGAACACGGCGCCCTCGTCGAGCGGATAGACGCCGGTGATGAGGTTGAACACCGTCGTCTTGCCGGCGCCGTTGGGGCCGATCAGCCCGAGGCGCTCGCCGGGCGCGACGGCGAAGGACAGGTCGTCGATGACCTTGAGGCCGCCGAAGCGCTTGGAGGCACCGCGCACCTCGAGGGCGTTCATCGGAGCAGCCGCCGCACGAGGTCGCTCGTCACCACGCCCTGCGGCCGCAGCGACATGATGGCGATGATGAGGCAGGCGAAGATCACGTAGCGCCAGGCGGCGCTCGCGCGCAGCAGCTCCGGGAGCAGCGTGAAGACGGCCGCGCCGAGGATCGGCCCGTAGACCGTCTGCGTGCCGCCGAGCAGCACGTACAGCACCACGTAGATCGAGAACAGCACGCCGTAGTTCTGCACCTCGATGTAGTTGAAGTGGTGCGCGTACAGGGCGCCCGCCAGGCCGGCGAGCGCGGCGCCGGCGGTGAAGGCGGCGGTCTGCAGGCCGCGCACCGACAGGCCCATGAGGTCGGCGACGCGCTCGTCGTCGCTCACCGCGGTGACGCTGATGCCGAAGCGGGTATGGAAGAGCAGGAACACCAGCACCACCACGAGCACGGTGTAGGCCGCGACCACGCCGAAGCCGATGTGATCGGGCACCGGATAGCCGGCGGCGCCGCCGACCACGTCCATGTTGAGGATCGTGCCCTGCACCACCTGGTTGAGCGCGAAGGTGGCGAGCGCGAGATAGATGCCGCGCGTGCGCAGGATGGGGAAGGCGACCAGCCAGCCGATCGCCCCGGCGACGGCGAGGCCGGCGAGCGAGGCGAGCACGGGCGGCAGGCCGGCGCTCTGCGAGAGGTAGCCGCCGCTGTAGGCGCCGATCGCGACGAAGGCGGCGACCCCCAGGTTGAGCTGCCCGGCGACCATCGGCAGGAACGCCGCGTACGCGAGGATCGTGTTGATCGCGAGCAGCACGAGCAGGCTCTCGAGGTAGCCGCTCATCACATCCTCGCCTCGCGCGCGGCCCCGCCGAGGATGCCGCTGGGCCGCACGAAAAGGATCGCGAGCAGCAGCCCGTAGACCGCGATATCCACCGCGCGCGCGCCGAACCAGTGGATCGAGAAGGTCTCCACGACGCCGATCAGCAGCCCGCCGAGGATCGCCCCCCAGATGTTGCCCATGCCCCCGATGACCATGGCCGAGATGCCTTTCAGCGCCACCTCCTCGCCCATGAACGGGTTCACCTGCTGGTAGTTCACCGCGAACAGGAAGCCGCTCAGCGCCGTGAACAGGCCCCCCACCACGAACACCACGATCACG
>DATLGR010000193.1:0-2917 GCA_035540415.1 Burkholderiales bacterium
CGCGAGCTCGAGGCCGCCCCCGAGAGCGAATCCGCCGATGGCGGCGACGAGCGGCTTGGAGAGGTTGTCCTGCGCGTCGTTCACATCCGGCAGGTCGGGCTTGAGGCGCGGCGCGTTGAACTCGCGGATGTCGGCGCCGCCGGAGAAGGCCTTGGCCGAGCCGATGATCACCAGCGCCCTGACGGCGGGATCGGCCTCCGCCTTCTGCAGGTGCTCGAGGAGCGCCGCGCGCAGCGCGTTGCCCAGACCGTTGACCGGCGGATTGTTCATGGTGATGACGGCTACGCCGTCGCGGACGGCAACTTGAGCGACGTCGCTCATGGCTTGAGGGGTCTCCAGCAGGGCGTGTGCGCTAGGATAAACTAGGTTCGACCACGAGGAGGAGAGCTTCCATGCGCGGCCTGATGATGGACATGCCGCTATTGATCAGCGACCTGATCCGTCACGCGGAGCGCCACCACGGCGCCGGCGAGATCGTGTCGAAGACGGTGGAAGGCGGCACGCTTCACCGCAGCACCTACCGGCGGGCCGCCGAGCGGTCGCGGCGCCTCGCCAACGCCTTGAAATCCCTCGGCGTGTCGATGCACGACCGGGTCGCGACGCTGGCCTGGAACGGCTTTCGCCATTTCGAGACCTACTACGCGGCGGCCGGCTCGGGCGCGGTGATCCACACGATCAACCCGCGCCTGTTCGAGGACCAGATCGTGTACATCGCCAACCACGCCGAGGACAAGGTAGTGTTCTTCGACGTGACGTTCGCGCCGCTGCTCGAGAAGCTGGCGCCGCGGCTCCCCACGGTGCGCCACTACGTGGCGATGACCGACCGCGCGCACATGCCGAAGGAGAAGATTCCCGCGCTCGCCTGCTACGAGGAGCTCGTCGAGGGCGCGAGCGCCGGGTTCGACTGGCCGTCGTTCGACGAGCGCACGGCGGCGTGCCTGTGCTACACCTCGGGCACCACCGGCAACCCGAAGGGCGCGCTGTACTCGCATCGCTCCACCATCCTGCACGCCTACGGCGCCGCGCTGCCCGACGCGCTGAATCTCTCGGCACGCGACGTGGTGCTCCCGGTGGTGCCGATGTTTCATGTCAATGCCTGGGGACTGCCCTATTCGTGCGCCCTCACGGGCGCGAAGCTGGTGTTCCCCGGCCAGCACCTGGACGGCAAAAGCCTGCACGAGCTGTTCGAAGCCGAAGGCGTCACCATGAGTGCCGGGGTCCCGACGGTGTGGCTGGGCCTGCTCAACTTCGTGCGCGAGAAGAAGCTGCGCTTCTCCAGCCTGAAGCGCCTGGTGATCGGCGGCTCGGCCTGCCCGCCGGCGATGATCCGCGCCTTCCAGGAAGAGTACGGTGTGGAGGTTCTGCACGCCTGGGGCATGACCGAAATGAGCCCGCTCGGCACCGCCGGCACGCTGAAGGCAAAGCACGCCGGCCTTTCGCAGCAGGAGCGCTACGCGGTCCAGTACAAGCAGGGGCGCGCCATCTACGGGGTGGACCTGCGCGTGGTGGGCCAGGACGGCGCGGAGCTGCCCTGGGACGGCCAGTCCATCGGCGACCTGCACGTGCGCGGGCCGTGGGTGATCCGGAGCTACTTCAAGGGCGAGGGCGGCGATCCGCTGCGCGAGGGCTGGTTCCCGACCGGCGACGTGGTGAACATCGATCCCGACGGCTACATCCAGATCACCGACCGCTCGAAGGACGTCATCAAGTCCGGCGGCGAATGGATCAGCTCCATCGACCTCGAGAATATCGCCATCGCGCACCCGGCCATCGCGGAGGCGGCCGTGATCGGCGTGCCGCATCCGAAATGGGACGAGCGGCCCATCGTGGTGGCGGTCAAGAAGCCGGGCCAGGACGTTTCCAAGGCGGAGCTCCTCGCCTTCTATGAGGGCAAGATCGCCAAGTGGTGGATGCCCGAGGACGTGCTGTTCGTCCCGGAGCTGCCGCATACCGCCACCGGCAAGCTCTCCAAGCTCACGCTGCGCCAGCAGCTCAAGGACTACCGCCTTAGCTCCGATCGCTAGCGCGGCCGCGGCGCTGCTCATCGCGCTCGACGTCGGCCACCATCCCGCCGCGCCCGGCGCCATCTCGGCGAGCGGCCGCCCGGAGCTCGAGTTCAACCGGGCGCTCGCCGCCGATGTTCGCGGGGCGCTCGAGCGGCGCGGCCTTGCCGTTCGCGCGCTTCCGGAAGCGGCCTTCCTGCAGGAGCGCACGCGTGCGGCCCAGGGGGCCGACCTCCTCGTGTCGATCCACCACGACTCGGTGTTGCCCGAGCGCCTCGCCCAGGCCGATCGGTATTCCGGCTTCTCGCTGTTCGTGTCTCGGCGCAACCCGCATGCGGCGAAGAGCCTGGGCTGCGCCTCGGCCATCGGCGCCGCGCTGCGCGCCGCCGGCCGCGTGCCCTCGCGCTATCATGCCGAGCCGATTGCGGGCGAGAACCGGCCCTTCGCGGACGAAATGAACGGCGTGCACTATTTCGACGAGCTCATCGTATTGCGCACCGCCGCGATGCCGGCCGTGCTGGTGGAGGCGGGGGTCATCGTCAACCGCCGCGAGGAGGCCGAAATGCTCGATGTGGCGGTGCGCCGGCGCATCGCCGAGGCTATCGCGCAGGGAGCGCAGGCTTGCTTGCCCTGAAGGATCTCGCGAGCCGCGTGGGCGAAGAAGTGGGCGTGTCGCCCTGGATCGACGTCACCCAGGAGCGCATCGACACCTTCGCCCGCGCGATCGAGGACTTCCAGTGGATTCACGTCGACCCGGCGCGCGCCCGGGGCTCGCCCTTCGGCGGCACCATCGCGCACGGCTTTCTCACCCTGTCGCTGCTCTCGCACCTGTGCGAGCGCACCTTCTCGTTCGCCGAGCGCAGGATGGGGGTGAACTACGGCCTGAACCGCGTGCGCTTCACCGCGCCCGTTCC
>DATLGR010000194.1:0-1710 GCA_035540415.1 Burkholderiales bacterium
GTAATAGGTCCAGGTCGGCTGCAGCGTCGACAGCCGGTGCAGGCGAGCGAAGCGCACGTTCACCGCGCCGGCCGCGAGCTCGGCGGCGGCATAGGCCTCGCGCTCCGCGCCCGCGCGCGCGTCGTCCGGGTACACCAGCCATTCGCGCGCGAACGCTTCCTGCAGGCGCGCCAGCTCGTGGCGTCGCGCCTCGTCGAGCGCCCAGGGCGCGTGCAGTTCGGCGGCCGGAACCGCGGCGTGGGCCACCGGGCCCGAGCCGTAGAAGCCCTCGAGGAGGAAGTAGCGCGCCTCGAGGCCCGCGTCGTCGCGCGGTCCGGTGTACCAGCCATAGACGTCGGCGTCCGAGGAAAGGTAGGCGAGCGCGCAACGCAGGCCCTCCCCGCGCGGCGCATAGGCGATGAAGACCGAAGGCGTTCTCATGCCGCCATTGGAGCGCGCGGGCGCAAACGTCCTTTGATCTCGGTCAATAGCGCCGGCGCTCAGCGCGGCAGCGCGAGCCGCCGGGCGGCCAGGGCCGCTTCGGCCGCGTCGCGCGCCACGAGGGCGCCCTCGCGCACATGGAGCGCCTCGCCCGATCGGCAATCGGTCGCGAGCCACGCCGTCTCGGTGGAGAGCTCGATCGTGCCGGCGGCATGCGTGGCGAAGATGTAGGTGGCCTCGTCCGCCGTTCCATGGACGCGGCGGCGGATCGACAGCGTGGCCGGACCGTCCGCGTAGAAGTAAAGCGCGCATTCCCCTGCGCGCACGCGGTAGGCCTTGGCCGCCGCGTCCTGGTGCAGCGGCGCGGTGAGCACCGCCGACTCGGGCGCGCGGCGCAGCGCCTGGCCCCCGGAGCGGTTGCAGATCCCGTTCGACAGGCAGCCGCGCTCGAGCTCGCTCGCCTCGGCGAAGAGCACCGTGCCGCGCGGCTCGAACATCACCGCCAGCCATTCCCAGCGCTCGACGAAGGTGCCGTCCCAGGCGCCGATGGGCCGCGGCACCCAGCGCGGCTGCGCATAGAACCAGAATTCGCCGCCGGCGCGGCTCACCGCCGGCTCGCCGAGCGCACGGCGCACCGCGGCGCGGTCGGCCTGGCGCAGCGACTCGACGAGCGCCGGCGGGTAAGGATCATGCGCCGTCGGCGTGAGCGGAATGGCGCAGGCGGCAAGAAGCGTCATCGCGACGCCGGCAAGCGCGGCAAATGGAGACTTCATGCGCGCCAGCTTAATCTTAAGCCGTGCGCGCGTCCGGCTCGGGGCGCTGCAGCGCGGCGCGCCACGAGATGGCCCGGTAGTCTTCCTCGGTGGAGAGGAGCCGCCACACCGCGCGCCCGCCGTCGAAACGGGCGAGCGCCGTGTCGTCGGCCCACAGCACGCCGTCCACCAGCATGAGCGAGGCGAAAGGCCCCGCGACGTTGTCGCGCCGCTCGAGGCCGCGCTCGAAGTGGCAGCTCACGGGCCCCTCGCAGACGATCGTGACGAAGCGGGATTCTCCGGTGCTCCAGCGCTCGCCATCGTAGCGTGCGAGCACCGTGCCGCCGGCGCCTTCGCGCAGAGCCCCGCCGTCCAGGCGGTACCAGTCCGCGGGACCGAGCGTGGCGCGCTCGGCCGGCGTGGCGATCAGATGCAGGATCACGGGCTATCGCTCCAGCGGCACGGTGAAGAAGAGGTCGTGCCGCGGCCGAGCTCGCTTTCCACCCAGATGCGGCCGCCATGGGCTTCCACGATGCCC
>DATLGR010000195.1:0-6998 GCA_035540415.1 Burkholderiales bacterium
GCGCAAGGTGCTCGCCGCCTGGCCCGAGAGCGACAAGGCGCCCGACGCCATGCTCAGCATCGCGAGCTCGCAGGAGACCATGGGCGATCGCAAGAGCGCGCTGCGGACCCTGCAGGACCTAATCAACCGCTATCCCGGCAGCAGCGCCGCGGCCAGCGCCAAGCAGCGCCTCGCCGCCTTCGCCAAGCGCTGAGCAGGCGCCCGAAGTGGCGCGCGCCCCGGCGGGGCTGATAAAATTCGCCCTCCCCGCGGCGCGTTTCACTCGAATATCCGGGTCGTTAGCTCAGCTGGTAGAGCAGCGGACTTTTAATCCGTTGGTCGGCGGTTCGAATCCGCCACGACCTACCAATTCCCCAAGGCTCTAGCTTTCGCGGGGCCTTGCCTCCCTGTTAATGCGCGATGCGGTGGCGGGCGGATATCATGCGCCCGGCCCGGCGGATGTCCACCGCGGCCGAAAAGGGAGGCTCCATGCGCGCGTTGATCGGCGCAATTCTTACGGCGGTTGTCTCGAGTGCGGCGCACGGGAGCCCGCTCCTGCACGGCACCTGGTCGGCCGCCAATGTCAACGGCCAGCCGCTGGTGGCGCAGTTCGAAGCCGGCGGCAACGGCAGGATCAACGGCGAGTCCATGCGATGGCAGGCGCTGGGGCGCATGCTCTTCATCGAGCAGCAAGGCCAGGTCGCGGCCTACAGCTTCGAGGTGCAGGGAGACCGGTTGAGCGTGTCGGGCGGCGACCTGAGCGGCGTCGTGGTGCTCTCGCGCGGCATCGCGGCGGCGGATGCGGCCAAGGCAAAGCAGCCCAAGCCCGCGCCGGCGGCCGTGGCGGCAGCCGGCGGCCAGGAGCTGGTGGGCCGCTGGTGCCAGCTCAGCACCTACACCGCCAACACCGGCGGCTCATCGCGGGCGACCTGTTTCGAGCTCAAGGCCGACGGCACGTACACCTATCACCACGAGGGCTCGATGAGCGCGCAGGCGCCCGGCGTGCGCGGCGGCACGGCTTCGCAGTCGTCGGACGCGGGGCGCTGGCGCGTCAGCGGCAACCACCTCATCGCACACTCGCAGCGCGGCACGGTGAGCACCTACGCGCTCGAGAAGCGCAACCATCCCAAGAACAAGCGCGATCCGATGATCTGCCTGGACGGCGAGTGCTTCGTCACCTATTACAACCGGCCGCCCTGGTGATCGCGCAGCGGGCATAGTTCACGCCGCCGCGACATCTTCGGTAAACATTGACCTAGTTCCTGTAGTGCTCGGGCCGGCTGCGACTACGGTCGCGGCCCATGCGCATTGCAGTCATCCTGGTTGCCGCGGCGGCGGCGTGGTTTGCGGCGGTGCCGGCCCAGGCCGAGTTCGTGGGGCGCGTGGTGCGTGTACAGGACGGCGACACGCTGACGCTGCTGGTCGAGCGCAGGGAGGTGCGTGTGCGCCTCGAAGGCATCGACGCGCCGGAGATGGGGCAGCCGTTCGGCCGGCGTGCGCGCGAGTCGCTCGCCGAGCTGTGCGGGGCGCGCACCGCCCGGGTGGGCGAGCTCGGCAAGGATCGCTATGGCCGCGTGCTCGGGCGCATCCGCTGCGGAGAGATCGACGCTGCCGGAGAGCAGGTGCGCCGCGGCCTGGCGTGGGTGTATGTGCGCTACGCGCCGCCGGGCTCGCCACTCTTCGACATCGAGCGCGAAGCACGGCTTGCAGGCCGGGGGCTCTGGAGCGATCCGGCGGCGGCCGCGCCGTGGGACTGGCGGCGCCTGCGGAAATGAAAACGCCCCGCACGCTTGCGCGCCGGGGCGTTGGTGCTTCTGCTGCCTAGGCAGCCGGCCTTGCTAGCTCAGCGCCCGGCTCCCGAAACCGCTGCGGGTTGATCCGGAGTCGCTAAGGCGGTCGCTCCGCCGGTCCTGCCTTGGTCGTATCTCACTGGATCACCTCCTTTCAAAGTTGCCAGCGCGCAGTGTAGCAAACCTGCGCGCGCCCTTCAGGAGGTGGGGCCGGCTGTAGTGAATCCCCCGACGAGATGCTGACGCACGTCGGCGACGCGCGGGCCGACTTTGTCGACCGTGCTGCGAAGCTCTTCCGGGGAGGCGCCTAGCTTCTCGCTCCAGCAGCGCAGCGACTCGGCGCTCGTTACGTCGATCCTGGCGTGCTCTTCATCCATTCCGAGCCCGAGCAAGCGGCATACCGGGTGGATTACCGGCGGAGTTTCTCGCTACACTGCGGCGCCATGACGGCACGGGTTGCGAGGCTTCCGACCCTCGGCGCGATGCTCCTCGCGTTGTGGGCGATCGCCGCCGGGGCCCAAATCCCGGGCGTGGCCGTGCGCGACGGCATGTTCACGCTCGCGCCGATCCTCGAGAAGGTGACCCCGGCGGTGGTCAATATCGCGGTGCTGCAGCGAAGCCCCGAGGAGCAGAACCCGCTGCTGCGCGATCCATTCTTCCGCCGCTTTTTCGGCTTTCCGGACGAGATCCGGCCGCAGATTTCGGCCGGCTCGGGCGTGATCGTGGATGCCAGGAACGGCTATGTGCTCACGAACGCCCACGTCGTGCGCGAGGCGCGCGAGGTGCTCGTCACGCTGCGCGACAACCGCCGCCTGCCGGCGGTACTGATCGGCGCCGACCCCGGCACGGACATCGCGGTCCTCAAGGTGGATCCCAAGGGGCTCTCCGAGGTGCCCTTCGGCGACTCCGACGCCCTGCAGGTCGGCGACTTCGTCATCGCCATCGGAAACCCGTTCGGCATCGGCCAGACCGCCACCTCGGGCATCGTCTCGGCGCTCGGCCGCAGCGGGCTTTCGCTGGAGGGCTACGAGCACTTCATCCAGACCGACGCGTCCATCAATCCCGGCAACTCGGGCGGCGCGCTCGTGAACCTGAAGGGCGAGCTCGTCGGGATCAATACCGCGATCATCGGGCCGGCCGGGGGCAATGTCGGCATCGGGTTCGCCGTCCCGGTGGTGCTGGCCCGCGCGGTCATGGACCAGATCATCCGCTTCGGCGAGGTGCGCCGCGGCCGGCTGGGGATCAGCATGCACGACGTGGTCGGCGGGGAAGGCGCGACGGTGGCGGAAGTGCAGGCGAACTCCCCCGCGGCGAAGGCCGGCCTGCAGAAGGGCGACGTGGTCACCGGCATCAATGGCCGACCGGTGCGGGGCGCGGCGGAGCTGCGCGCCCGCCTCGGCGTCGTGCCCGTCGGCGAGACGGTGGAGCTGCGCGTGCAGCGCGGCCAGGACACCCGCACGCTCAAGGCCCAAGTGGCGCCGATCGAAGCGACCCCCTCGGCCGGCCAGGCGGTGCAGGGACTGGCCGGCGCGGCGTTCCAGGAGGTCGACCGGCGCGGTCTGCCGGGGCGCAACCGCGCCATTCTGGTAACGGCGGTGAAGCCGGGCAGCCCCGCCCATCAGCATGGCCTGCGCGCCGGCGACCTCATCATCGGCGTGAGCGGCCGGCGGGTGAGCACGCTGAAGGAGCTGGGCAACGCCCTGCGCACGCCAGGCAACGTGGTGCTGAACATCCTGCGCGGCGACACGATGCTCAGCGTGCCGATCGCCTAGGGCGGCGGTCGCTTACTCCTTCATCCGCGAAATGCGCTTGACCGCAGGCAGGCGCCGCAGTGCGCGCATCACGCGCGCAAGGTGCTGGCGGTTCGCCACTTCGAGCACGAGGTGCATGGTGGTAAAGAGGGCGCGGTCTTCATCCATGGTGATGGAGTCGATGTTCGAGCCGGCTTCGGCGATCTCGGAGGCCACCTTGGCGAGCACGCCCCGCTGATTTTCCACCGTCACGTTGATCGCCGCCTGGAAGAGGCGCGTGGTGCGGCTGTCCCACTCGACGTCGATCCACTGATCGGGCTCCTTGCGACGCGAGCGCTCGATCACCCGGCATTCGGAGACGTGCACCACGAGCCCCTGGCCCTTCTTGATCGAGCCGATGATGGCGTCCCCGGGAATCGGCCGGCAGCAGGAGGCGAGCTGCACCGCCATGCCCTCGGTGCCGCGGATGGTGACGCTGCCGCCGGCGCGGGGGTCCTCCCGGGTGCCCTCGGCGTGGCGGATGAGCTGGCGCGCCACCACGGCGGGCAGGCGCTTGCCCAGGCCGATGTCGGCCAGCAGCTCCCCGCGCGAGCGCGCGCCGCCGTCGCGCACCACGCGCTCCCAGCCCGCATCGTCGATTTCCGCCACCGCGCTCTTGAGGCCCTTCAGCGCCTGCTCGAGCAGGCGCTCGCCCAGGGCCGCCGATTCTTCGTATTGCATGGTCTTGAGGAAGTGACGGATATTCGAGCGCGCCTTGCCGGTGCGCACGTATTGCAGCCAGCCCGGATTCGGCTTGGCATGGCTCGCGGTGATGATCTCGACCCGATCGCCGTTGCGAAGCTCGGTGCGCAGCGCCACCAGCTCGCCGTTCACCTTGGCCGCCACGCAGCGGTTGCCGATGTCGGTGTGCACGGCGTAGGCGAAGTCGACCGCGGTGGCGCCCCGCGGCAGCGACAGGATGCGCCCCTTGGGCGTGAACACGTACACCTCGTCCGGGAACAGATCGACCTTGACGTGCTCGAGGAATTCCTGCGGGTCGCCCGACTGGTGCTGGATCTCGAGCAGCGACTGCAGCCACCGGTGAGTCTGCTTCTGCAGCTCGGAGAGCTTGTCGGAGTCGTCCTTGTACATCCAGTGCGAAGCGACGCCCGACTCGGCGAGGCGGTGCATCTGCTCGGTGCGAATCTGCACCTCGACCGGCACGCCGTAGGGTCCGATCAGGTCGGTGTGGATGGACTGATAGCCGTTCGCCTTGGGAATGGCGATGTAATCCTTGAACTTGCCCGGGATGGGCTTGTAGAGGGCATGCAGCGCGCCCAGCGCGAGGTAGCACGAGGCCATGTCCTTCACGATGACCCGGCAGCCGAAGATGTCGTGTACCTCCGAGAATGACAGATGCTTCTCGATCATCTTGCGGTACGTGGAGTAGACGTGCTTCTCGCGGCCCTGCACGCTCGCGGGGATGCCGCTGTCGGCCAGCTTTCGCTTGATGGCCTCCAGCGTGCGCCCGATCATTTCGCGCCGGTTGCCGCGCGCGGCCTTGGTGGCCTTCGCCAGCACCTGGTAGCGCAGCGGGTACAGGTGCGAGAACGACAGCTCCTGCAGCTCATGATAGAGCGTATTGAGGCCGAGGCGGTTGGCGATCGGGGCGTAGATCTCCATCGTCTCGCGCGCGATGCGCCGGCGCTTGGCCGGGGGCACCGCGCCGAGGGTGCGCATGTTGTGCAGGCGGTCGGCGAGCTTGATGAGAATGACGCGCACATCGCGCGCCATCGCGAGCAGCATCTTGCGGAAGTTTTCCGCCTGCGCGTCCTCGGCGGACTGGAACTCGATCTTGTCCAGCTTCGAGACGCCGTCGACGAGCTCCGCCACGGAGCGGCCGAACGTGTCCGAGATCTCGCCGTTGGTGACCGCGGTGTCTTCGGTAACGTCGTGCAGCAGCGCCGCGACCAGCGTCTGGCCGTCGAGGTGCCACTCGGCGAGGATCTCGGCGACCGCGAGCGGGTGCGAGATGTAGGGATCGCCCGACTGGCGCACCTGCCCGGCGTGCGCGGCCTGCGAAAAACGGTAGGCCTCGGACAGGCGCGCCACGTCCTTCGGCTTGAGATAACCGAAGCGTTCGTCCTGCAGCAGAGGGGCTACGGCGGCGGGCATGGGGTCAGATTACCCGACCCCGTTTTTCCCTTACAAGGAGCTTTAAAGCGCCGGCCCGGGCGGCGGCGTGGGGTTCTTGCGCAGGACCTCGGTGCCGACCTTGCCGGCCGCGATCTCGCGCAGCGCGATCACGGTGGCTTTGTCGCGGTTGGGCTCCACCAGCGGCGAGGCGCCGGCGCCGAGCTGCCGGGCGCGATAGGTGGCGGCGAGGGTGAGATGGAAGCGGTTGTTGATGCGCTTGAGACAGTCGTCGACGGTGATCCTGGCCATTTCGGTTCCGGTGCGTCAGTGGGGACGGAGCCCGGCACGGCGCTCGCGCCGTACGATTTCGAGGAGCTCCGCGCGGGCGGTGTCGAAGTCCTTGTTAATTATAGCGTATTGGAACTCGTTGGCGTGCGCCATCTCGGCCTGGGCGTTGGCCAGGCGGCGCTGGATCACCGCCTCAACGTCCTGCCCCCGGGCGCGCAGGCGGCGCTCGAGCTCCTCCATCGAGGGCGGCAGGATGAAGATGCCAACGCAGTCGGGGTAGAGCCGGCGCACTTGGCGCGCGCCCTGCCAGTCGATCTCGAGCACCAGATCCTGCCCACGCTCGAGGGTTTCGCGAATCACGGTGCTCGAGGTGGCGTAGCGGTTGCCGTGAACCTCGGCGTTCTCGAGGAATTCGCCGCGCTCGCGCATGGCGAGGAACGTCGCCTCGTCCACGAAGTGGTACTCGCGGCCATCCTGCTCTCCGGGCCGCGGCGGCCGCGTGGTGTAGGACGTGGACAGCCGCAACCCCGGCTCCTCGGCGAGCAGTGCGTTGACGAGGGAGGTTTTGCCGGCCCCGGATGGCGCGGTGATGACGAACAGGCGCCCCTTCATTCGACGTTCTGCACCTGCTCGCGCACCTGCTCGACGAGAACCTTCAGCTCCAGCGCGCAGTCGGACAGCGCGGCGCTCGCGGCCTTGGAGGCGAGCGTATTCGCCTCGCGGTTGAGCTCCTGCGCCAGGAAGTCGAGCCGCTTGCCCACGGCGCCGCCCTGACGGAGCACGCGCTCCACCTCCGACAGGTGCGCACGCAGCCGCTCGAGCTCCTCGTCGACGTCCGCCTTGGCCGTAAAAAGCGCGATTTCCGCGCGGATGCGATCGTCGTCGGCACTGCCCATGGCCTCGCGCAGACGCTCGGCGAGCCTCGCCTGGTACGCCGCGACAGCCTGCGGCACGAGGGGCAGGGCTTCGCCCACTTTCCGCTGCATGGCGCCGACGCGCTCGAGGACGCTCGAGGCGAGCTTGGCGCCTTCGCGACCCCGCGAGGCGATCAGTTCCTCGAGCGCCCGCCGGCACA
>DATLGR010000196.1:0-2924 GCA_035540415.1 Burkholderiales bacterium
CAATGACAGCGAAGCGCTGCTGCGTGCTTCCGACGCGCTCGACGCCGGCTACGCCGGCCTCGCCGCCGCGCGCCAGCTGCACTTCGTCGGCCTGGCGGTCGTCTCGGCGCTGGCGCTGCTCGCCCTGCTGCTCATCGGGAAGGTGTACGTCGACGACAGCCGCCGCCGCGCGGAGGAGAGCGAGCGCCAGAACCGCGCCAACCAGGATGCGATCCTGAGGCTGCTCGACGAGATCGGCTCGCTGGCGAGCGGCGACCTCACCGTGCGCGCCCAGGTGACCGAGGAAGTCACCGGCGCGATCGCCGACTCCATCAACTACACGATCGACGAGCTGCGCCGTCTGGTGGCCGGCATCAACGGTGCCGCCGAGCAGGTGACCGCCGCCACGCGGGAGGCGCAGGCCGTGACGGCCCAGCTCCTGCAGGCGGCCCAGAAGCAGGCGGCAGAGATCCAGGGCACCGGCCAGTCGGTGGCGCAGATGACCGTATCGATGCATGCGGTGTCCAAGAGCGCCGGGGATTCTGCCGACGTGGCGAAGTCCTCGCTCGGTGCGGCGGAGAAGGGCGCCGAAGCCGTCCACAAGGCGATCCAGGGCATGAACGACATCCGCGAGCAGATCCAGGAGACCTCCAAGCGCATCAAGCGGCTGGGGGAGAGCTCCCAGGAGATCGGCGAGATCGTGCAGCTCATCTCCGATATCACCGAGCAGACCAACGTGCTCGCGCTCAACGCCGCCATCCAGGCCGCCTCCGCGGGGGAGGCGGGCCGGGGCTTCACCGTGGTCGCGGAGGAAGTGCAGCGCCTGGCCGAGCGCTCGGCCGAGGCCACCAAGCACATCGGCGCGATCGTGAAGAGCATCCAGCGCGACACTCAGGATGCCGTGGCGGCCATGGAACGCAGCACGCGCGGCGTGGTGGAGGGCACGAAGACGGCCGACGAGGCGGGCGAGGCCCTGCGCGAGATCGAGCGCGTCTCCAACCGGCTCGCCGAGCTGATCGGCTCCATCTCCAACGCCACCCAGCAGCAGGCGGGGGCGGCGGCCAGGGTCGCCGGCAGCATGAAAGGCATCCTCGCCATCACGCAGCTCACGACCGAAGGCACGCGCAAGACCGCCGCCTCGGCCGCGCAGCTCACGACGCTGGCGGAGGGGCTGAAGCAATCGGTCGCCGGCTTCAAGCTTCAGTAGCTCGTGGCGAACCCGGACTCCACGCTTCTTTCCTGGATCACCGCGGAGGTGAACCAGGCGCTCTCGCTCGTGCGCGAGCAGCTGGCCCGGTATGCCAACCAGCGCGCGGACCCGGCGCTGCTGCGCGCCTGTCCGGAGCACCTGCATCAGGTGAGCGGAGCGCTGCGCATGGTGGGTCTCGCCGGCGCGACGCGCTTCTGCGAGGCGATCGAAGCCGGCTTCGCCTGCGTCGATCTCCAGGCGCCGCGGGAGGCGGCGCTCGCCACCCTCGATCGCGCCGTCGCCGCCCTCAAGGACTTCGTCGAGGGCCTCGAGCGCGGTCAGCCAAACCTGCCGCTGCGCCTCTTCCCGGCCTACCGCGAGCTCGCCGCGCTCGGCGGCACCGAGGCCTCCGAATGGGAGCTTTTCTATCCGGATCTGACGCCCGTGACGCCGGCGCACGCGCAGGCCGCCGCCATCCCCGCGGGCGAGCTCCCGGGCTTCGTACAGGCCCAGCGCGCGCGGTTCCAGCGCGGCATGCTGGCCTGGCTGCGGCGCCAGCCGGCCGGGCGGGACGACATGGGCCAGGCGCTGGACGCGCTTCATCGCGCCGCCGCCTCGTTGCCGCAGCCCTACGGCCTGTGGTGGGTGGCGCTTGCGCTGCTGGAGGCTCTCGACACCTGCGACGAGCCGCAATGGGAGGGACTCGCCAGGACACTGTGCAATCGCCTGGACTTCTACCTGCGCGACCTCGCCGCCGGCCGGGCGGACGGCGAAGCGCTGCTGCGCGGGATTCTCTACGCGCTGGCGCAATGCCCGCGCCCCGGGCCGCGCGCCGCTGAGGTGCGGCGCGTGTTCGCGCTGGACGCCCTGATTCCGCCGCCGGAGCTTCCGGCGGTCGCACTCGAGCCCAACTCGGAGTGGCTCGAGGCGGCGCTGTACGACCTGCATTCACGGCTCGAGGCGCTGAAATCCTCGTGGGTGCACTACGTCGGCGGCGAGCCGAAAGCCGCCGTGCGCTTCCGCGAGCTGGTGGCCTCGTTCCGCGCCAAGGCGCGCGAGCTCGACAATCAACACCTCATCAAGATGCTCGATGCGATCGGCGTGATCGCCAAGCGGCTGCCCGATCCGTATCCGAAGGACCGCCAGTACATGGCCATCGAGATGGCCTCGGCGTTCCTGCTGGTGGAGAGCATCATCGATCACTTCACCAGCCCGCCCGCCGACCTGGAGCAGCAGATCGTCCTGCTCGGCGGATGGCTGCTCGACTCGGCCGACGGCAAGGCGCCGGCAGACCCGCCCGCCGGCCTGCGCGGCGATCTCGTGCAGCAGATCGGCGCGTTGCAGCTGCGTGCGCAGGTGGCGCGCGAAATCGGCAACAACCTGCGCGAATTGGAGCTGGTGCTCGATGCGGTGGGCCGCGATCCGGCCAGGCGCGGCAGCGCCGCGACCCTGAAGCCTCAGCTGCGTCAGGTGCACGGCGCCCTCAACGTGCTGGGCCTGCAGCGCGCCGCGCAGGTGGCCTCCCTCTGCGAGCAGATCCTGGAGGCGTTCGGCGCGCTGGAGGGGGAGCGCGCCGCCGAGGAGCTCGATTGGCTCGCCGAGGGCCTGTCCAGCATCGGGTTCTACCTCGATCCCTGCCGGGGCGGCCGGGAGCCGGCCGAGCAGGCGCTCGACCTTTTCTTCCAGCGCTACGGGCGGCGGCTCGGCAGCGCACCCGCCGAGCCGGCCGGCGTGCCGCGGCCGGCGCCGGCCGCAC
>DATLGR010000197.1:0-2883 GCA_035540415.1 Burkholderiales bacterium
ATCTGCACCGGGATGCCGCCTTCGTAGGCGAGCAGGAACGCAGGCGGCGTGAGGGTGCCCACCTGGATGGTGTTGCCCGCCATGGCGGCGGCGATCGTCGAGCCCACCGGCACCAGCTGCAGCGTGACGTCCAGGCCGCGCTTGGCGAAGAACCCCTGGTCCTTCGCCACGAACGCCGCCACGAACGCGTTGGCGCCGGTATAGCCGAGCGTGATCCTGGTCTGCGCCGCCACGGGTTGCGCCAGCGCCAGCAGCGCCGCCGCGGCCAGGCCGCCGAGCATCCTCAACATGTCACTCCTCCTTGATCGAATTCGCCGTTGCCCGCATTGTGCGCGAAATCGGCCAATTCGGGGTCAGGGTCGTAATTCGTCTGGCGCGCTGGAACCATGGCGTGTGCGTCCTGCCTTCCCCGGAACCGCGCTGCCGATCGCGGCTCCAACCAATAACGAACCCAGGTCAAGGATGAAAATGGACAAGGTCCACGAGCGACACGAGCATCGCCACGGCGCCGGCTGCGGCCATACCGCCATCCGGCACGACGATCACGTCGACTATCTTCACGACGGATGCCTGCACCACCAGGAGGGAACGCGGGTGGTCGAGCACGCGCTACCCGTGAGCGCGGCGAATCCGGATCGCTGCACCGGCGGCCACGACTGCAGCCACGACCACCAGCACCGGCACGGGCCGGGCTGCGGCCACGAAGCGGTGCCGCATGGCGACCATATGGACTATCTCGTCGACGGGCACCTGCACCATGTGCACGACGGGCACTGCGACGACCACGGCAAGGTCACGATCGCCTAGATTTCAGGCCGAGCTGCGAAAGCGCGGACGAAATTACGACCCTGACCCCGAATTCGACCCCGCTTCACTTCCCGTAGCGTCGGTAAAGCCACAGCAGCAGCAGCGCGCCGAGGATGGAGCCGATCCATCCCGCCGGGTCGGTGCCGCGCCCGGCGATGAGCATTCCGAGCAGGAAGCCGCCGAGGACGGAGCCGACGATTCCGAGCACGATGGTCAGCGCGCAACCCATCGGGTCGCGCCCCGGCATCAGCAGACGGGCAAGCAGGCCGACCACGGCGCCGAATACGATCCAGCCGATGAGCGCGGTCATCGGGGGCCTTCGAAGCAAGACCCCTGCCCGGCCTTCCTACGCCGAGCCCCCGAACACGTCGACGCCGCCGAAGAGGCACGCGGGCGAAGCGTGGCCGCAGTGGATGCCCTGGTTGGGCTCGCCCTTGCCGCAGTACTGCGTGCCGTGCACCTCGAAGGTGGCGCTTCCGCCGACCGCCTTCAGGCTGCGCCAGAACGTCGCCGACACGCCGCGGTAGTTGGGGTTCTTGACGACGCCCTTGCGCTCGCCGTTCTCGATGAGCTCGCCCCATTCGCAGCCGAACTGGAACTTGTTGCGCGAATCATCGATCGACCACGACACGTTGGTGCGCATGAGCACGCCGCGCTCCACCGAAGCGATCATCGCCTCGAGCGCGCTCGCGCCCGGCTCGACGTTGAGGTTCGCCATGCGGTCGATCGGCGGCCGGTTCCAGCCGCTCGCGCGCGCATTCGCGGTCCCCGGCAGCCCCGCCCGCGCCTGCGAAAGCCGTCCGCCGAGCGGCGCCACCAGGATGCCGTCGCGGATCAGCCAGACCTTCTGCGCCTGCGCACCTTCGTCGTCGAACGCGAAGGTGGCGAGCGCCTCGGGCAGGGTCGGATCGTAGGTGACGTTGAGGAGCTCCGAGCCGTAGCGGTACGAGCCGAACATGTCGGGCGTGACGAAGCTGGTGCCGGCGTAGTTGCGCTCGTCGCCCAGGATCCGGTCGAGCTCCAGCGGATGGCCGATGGACTCGTGGATCTGCAGCATCATCTGGTCGGGCATGAGCAGGAGATCCATGCGGCCCGACGGGCAGTTCGGCGCCGCGAGCAGCGCGAGCGCCTCCTCGGCGAGGCGCGCCCCGCAGCCGACGAACCCGGAGCGCGCGATCTGCTCCGCGCCGCCCTGCTGCGCGTGCTCCAGGCTGCGGCTCTGCGTGTCCACGCCCTCGTTCGCGGTGACCCGCGCGTGCGGCAGCGTGTAGCGGAACCGCTGGCGCAGCTCGCCCCCCGTATTGGTGAGGTACAGCCGCTCCTCCTCGACGAGCGAGAGCGACACGACGCGCTCGACGATGCGCGCGCCCACCTTCGCGGCCCGGCACTCCGCGGCGAGAAGCTCCCGGATTTCCGCGTGCGAAAGCGCCACCGGCGCTCCGGGGCTCTCGTGCCCCCCGCGCGGCGCCGGCATTGCCGCGGGATCGTAGTGCACCACGCTTTGGCCGCGCGTCGCCTCGGCCCAGGCGCTCGCGCGGTCGAGCGCCGCCTGCAGCCCCGCCACCGACAGGTCGCCCGTGGCGCAGTAGCCGTAGCCGCCGTCGGTCACCGCCGAGAGCATCGCGCCCCGGTCGATCGCCAGGCGCGGCGGCTCCAGCGTGTCCTGGCGCATCGCCAGCGACTCGCGCCGCTCCTCGTGATAGCGCAGCGACCAGAACGGCGCGCTCGAGCGCAGCTGCCGGAATGCCCGTTCTATTTCCATGCGCGATTCGACATTGCGTTCCCTCCTGAGATCCCCAGGCGCTCGCGTGCACAGCGAAAGGGTCGATTGACAGTCGGCGCCGGCGCTCCCTACAGTGCTCCATATGCCTGATCGCAACAACAACGCCACGCCGACCGTCGAACGGTGCGTGACCTCCTACCCCGCGCGCCGGGCGTTTCGTCCGGGGGTGGTGTACCCGCCGGCCGTGCCCGGCGTCAAGAATGCCATCGACATCCATTGCCATGCCCACGAAGGCCAGCAGGATGCGCTCGCGCTGGCGAAGCTCGCCTCCGAAAGCGGGATGAAGGGGATCC
>DATLGR010000198.1:0-15070 GCA_035540415.1 Burkholderiales bacterium
CTTCCGGACCGTACGGCGGATCTGCGGCCGCGCGTTGCGCGCGCGGCTTGCCCCGATCGGACTACGGGCGTATGGTCCGCCCGTGAGAAAGCGCCTGTTGCTGGTGGCCTCGCACCTCGCGGTCCTGGGCGTGGGCTTCGCCGCCGGAATCTACACGCTGCCGATCCTGATCGCGCCGCCGGCTCCGACGGCGCAGGCGGTGGGCGCCGCCGCCGGGCAGGCGCAGTTCACCGGGCAGTTCCGGCGCGACCTCAAGGGCAGCGACTTCCTGCACTGGGGCGAGGGCACCGTGTCGGTGGGGTCGCAGGCGGTCACGCTCGCCGGCCGGCTCGCGCCGGGCCCCGACTACAAGCTCTATCTTTCACCCGAGTTCGTGGAGACGAAAGCCGACTTTCTGCGCCTGCGGCCGCGCATGGCGCGCGTGGGCGACGTGAAGACGTTCGAGAACTTCATCGTCGCGGTGCCGGCGGGGGTCGACCCGGCGGCGTTCAGCGCCGTCATCGTGTGGTGCGAGTCCTTCAGCCAGTTCATCACGGCGGCGCGCTATCGCTAGCGAGCGCGGCGCGCCGGCCGCGCTCCACGTCGATGCCGCGCAGCAGCGCGAGGCCGACCACGAAGTAGGCCGCGGTCGCGACGATCGCCAGCCGGTGGTTGCCGGCGAAGGCCCAGGTGAGGGTGCCGTAGGTGAGCGGCCCGAAAATGCTCGCCGCCTTCATCGCGAGCCCCCACAGCCCGAAGAACTCCGCGAGGCGCCCGGGCGGCGAGAGGTAGCCCACGAGCGCGCGCCCGGCGGCCTGCGCCGAGCCCATGCACAGGCCCGCGAGGTTCGCGGCGATCCAGAAGGTGGACGCCTCGTAGGCGAGCGCGGCGACCGCGGCCGTGACGATCCAGCCGGCGAGCGTGAGCCCGACCGCGCGCACGTGCCCGATCCTGTCCTGCAGGTAGCCGAAGCCGAGGGCGCCCACCGCCGCGGTGATGTTCACCACCAGGATGAGGGTGATGGTCTGCTGCACGGTGAAGCCCATCGCCTGCTCGGCGTAGATGGCGGCGATGGTCACCACGGTGGTGATGCCCGCCTGGTAGAAGAGCACGCACACGAGAAAGCGGCGCAGGTCCGCATAGCGCTCGGCGCTGCGCACCGTCTGGCGCACCCGCTTCCACGGGTTGTCGAAGCGCGGCTGCGGCCGCGCGCGCTCGCGCAGGAACACGAAGGTCGGCGTGGCGGCCAGCGCGAAGAACGCGGCGGTGATGAGCATGGTGACCGGCACCGCCTCGGCGGCGGGCCGACCGGTGCCGGTGATGTACCAGAGGCACAGGCCGAGCGCGACCAGCCCGCCGAGGTAGCCGAAGCCCCAGCCCCAGCCGGATACCCGGCCCATCGCGCGCGAGTCGGCCAGCTCCGGCAGGAACGCGGCGATCAGGTTCTCGCCGGTGCCGTAGAAGTAGTTCGAGACCGCAACGAGCAGCAGCGCGGCCGCGACCATGCCGGGCTCGACCAGCCACAGCGCGGC
The DNA here is from genome assembly GCA_035540415.1 of Burkholderiales bacterium. Lineage (GTDB taxonomy): Bacteria > Pseudomonadota > Gammaproteobacteria > Burkholderiales > SG8-39 > SCGC-AG-212-J23. Next base: position 1,512 of record DATLGR010000198.1, read on the forward strand.
GGTGAAGGCGACGCAGCCGGCGGTGGAGGCGAGGAGCAGCGGCTTCTTGGCCGCGTGCGCGTCGGCCCACGCGCCGACCAGCGGGGCGGTGACGAGGATGAGGGCGTAGGAGGCCGAGAGCGCCGCGGTCCAGGCGAAGGTGGCCCACGGCGCGCCGCCGGCCACCGCGCCCACGAAGTAGGCGCCGAAGACGGCGGTGATCACCACGGTGGTGTAGCCCGAGTTGGCGAAGTCGTACATGCTCCACGCCCACACTTCGCGCAGGCGCACTTCGGGAGCGAGCGCGCGCGCCACGGCTAGGCAACGAGCCGGAAGCCGGCAACGGCGAAATGGTGGTCGGAGGCGAAGGCGAGCGGGATGCGCGCACAGTAGGGGGCGGCATGACCTGCGTCAAGCCGCGCGCCCGCTTGGGGTATAGTCGTGCGCCGATGGCAGAAGCGGTGAAAACGGGCAGCCGCGAAGGCCGCCTTGCGCTGGGGGAGGTGCTCGGCTGGCTGGTCGAGGACGGGCTTGCACCGGCCGAGGCCGCCGAGCAGCTGAAGAAGGAGCGCCGCTACTACCGCGGCGAGCAGCATCCGCTCGCCATCATCGCCGAGCAGAAGTGGAGAAGCGGCGCGCGGGCGCTCACGCTCGAGGCGCTCGCCGAGTGGCTGGCGCGGCGCGTGGGCATGGAGTACCTGCACATCGATCCGCTCAAGATCGACTTCGCCGGCGTCACCGAGATCATGTCCTCGGCCTATGCCACGCGCTTCCGGATTCTGCCGGTGGCGGTGACCGGCGCCGAGGCGGTGATCGCCACCGCCGAGCCCTACCTGCGCGAATGGGAGCCTGAGCTCGCGCGGGTGCTCAAGCGCGACATCCGCCGCGTGATCGCCAACCCGCTCGACATCGAGCGCTACCAGGTCGAGTTCTACAACCTCGCGAAATCGATCAAGGGCGCCAAGCGCACCGCGGCCGCCGGCGGGCTGTCGAACTTCGAGCAGCTGGTGGAGCTGGGCCGCTCCGACCGCCCGATCGACGCCAACGACGCGCACGTGGTGCGCGTGGTGGACTGGCTGTGGCAGTACGCCTTCGAGCAGCGCGCGAGCGACATCCACATCGAGCCGCGCCGCGACGCGGGCGTGGTGCGCTTTCGCATCGACGGGGTGCTGCACCAGGTCTACCAGATCCCGCCGCCGGTGCTCGCCGCCATGGCGAGCCGCATCAAGATCCTCGCGCGCATGGACGTGGTGGAGAAGCGCCGCCCGCAGGACGGGCGCATCAAGACGCGCACCGACGCGGGCGAGGTGGAGCTGCGCATCGCCACCATGCCCACCGCCTTCGGCGAGAAGATCGTGATGCGCATCTTCGACCCCGAGGTGCTGGTGCGCGACTTCGCCGAGCTCGGCTTCTCGGAGGAGGACCGGCGCCGCTGGCACGAGATGACGGCGCGGCCGCACGGCATCGTGCTGGTCACCGGGCCCACCGGCTCGGGCAAGACCACCACGCTCTACTCGACGCTGAAGAGCCTGGCCACCCCGCAGGTGAACGTGTGCACCATCGAGGACCCGATCGAGATGGTCGAGCCGGCGTTCAACCAGATGCAGGTGCAGCCGCAGATCGAGCTGGGCTTCGCCGAGGGCGTGCGCGCCCTGATGCGCCAGGACCCCGACATCATCATGGTGGGCGAGATCCGCGACCTCGAGACGGCCGAGATGGCGGTGCAGGCGGCGCTCACCGGGCACCTCGTGCTCTCGACGCTGCACACCAACGACGCGCCGAGCGCGGTGACCCGCCTGCTCGAGCTGGGCGTGCCGGCCTACCTGATCAACGCCACCCTGAACGGCGTGATGGCGCAGCGCCTGGTGCGCACGCTCTGCCCGCACTGCAAGCGCCGCGTGGAGTTCAACCGCGCCGAGGACCACGCCGCCTGGGACGCCCTGGTCGCGCCCTGGAAGTCCAAGCGCCCGGGGGCCGTCTTCCAGGCCGCGGGCTGCCTTGACTGCCGCATGACCGGCTTCTCGGGGCGCGTGGGCGTGTACGAGACGCTGCTCGTCAGCCCCGCGCTGAAGACGCTGCTCGCGGGCGCGGCCGACGTGGCGGCGCTGCGCGAGCAGGCCTTCCGCGACGGCATGAAGCCGCTGCGCATCAGCGGGGCGATGAAGGTCGCGGCCGGGCTCACGACCGTCGACGAGATCCTCAAGGCCGCGCCGCCGGCGCCCTGATGCTCGATGTCCTGCTCCTGGTGGTCTTCTGGTGCGGGGTGGTCTACCTCGCCATGCACCTCCTCGGGCGGCGCACGCAGCGCGAGCTCGAAGCGGCGCGCGCCGCCGAGCGGCGATTCCGCGGCCTGACCGAGCTCTCGGCGGACTGGTTCTGGGAAACCGACGCCGAGCACCGCGTCACCTGGATTTCCGGCGGGGCGCCGGTCGCCACCTTCTTCGGCTCCACCCCGGCCTACGGCAAGCGCTTCTGGGAGATCGAGCGCGTGGAGGTGGACCCGCGCGCGCTCGAATCGCTGCTCGAGGGGCTCGAGCGCCGGCAGCCGTTCTTCGACCTGGAGATGGCGCGCGCCGACGCGCGCGGGGCGCGCCAGATCCACATCATCTCCGGCGAGGTGCGGCGCGACGCGGCCGGCCGCTTCCTCGGCTACCGCGGCGTGGGCCACGACGTCACCGAGCAGCGCCGCGCCGAGCGTACGCTCGAGCGCTACCGCGCGATCGTCGAAGCGGCGCCCGACGGCCTGGTGCTCACCGCCGGGGGCGTGATCGAGTACGCCAATGCCGCCGCCGCGCGCCTGCTGCGCGCGGGCGGCGCGGGCGAGCTCGCGGGACAGCGCCTCGCCGAGCTCGCCGCGGGCCCGGGCCTCGAGCTCGCCACCGCCTCGGTGCCGTTCGCCGAGCACGGGCGCGAGCTCACGCTCACCGTGCTGCGCGATGCCACCGGCGAGCGGCGCTTTCGCGACGCCGCCGAGGCTTCGGGCGAGTTCGTGTGGGAGACCGACGCGCAGTGGCGCTACACCTACCTGTCCGAGCGCGCCGAGGCGGTGCTCGGCTACGGCCGCGGCGACCTCCTCGGGCGCCGCCCGCAGGAGCTGATGCCGCTCGGCGAGGAGCGCGCGGTGGCGGCCTGGCTCGCCGAGCACGCGCCCGAGGGCCGGCCGTTCCGCGATCTCGTGCACCGCGCGCTCGCCAAGGGCGGCGGCGTGGTGTGGCTCTCGGTGAGCGCCGTGCCGGTGCGCGACGCCGCGGGCCGCTTCATCGGCTACCGCGGCACCGCGGCCGACGTCACGCCGCGCAAGCAGGCCGAGGCGCGCGCCGAGTACCTCGCCACGCGCGATCCGCTCACCGGGCTGCCCAACCGGGTGCTCCTCATGGACCGGGGGGCCCAGGCGATCCTGAACGCCGCGCACGCGCGCACGCTGCTCGCGCTGCTCGCCATCGACCTCGACCGCTTCAAGCTGGTGAACGAGTCGCTCGGCCACGCCGCCGGCGACGCGCTGCTGCGGGCAGTGGCCGAGCGGCTGGAGTCGCTGCTGCGCGGCGACACGCTGGCGCGCCTGGGCGGCGACGAGTTCGTGCTGGTGAAGCCCATCCAGAGCGCGGAGGAGGCGGCGGGCCACGCCCAGCGGGTGCTCGACCTGCTCGCGCGGCCGTTCCAGGTCGACGGGCGCAGCTTCAACGTGAGCGCCTCGATCGGCATCGGCATCTATCCCAACGATGCGCGCGACTTCGCCGAGCTCCTGAAGAACGCCGGCGCCGCCATGTACCACGCCAAGGAAAGCGGCCGCGGCGCCTTCCGCTTCTACTCGCCGGCCCTGCATGCGCGCTCGCTCGAGCGGCTCAGGCTGGAGAACGAGCTGCGCGGCGCGCTCGCCCGCGGCGAGCTGCTGCTGCACTGGCAGCCGGTGGTGCGCGGCCGGCATCTCGTGGTGGGCGCCGAGGCGCTGGTGCGCTGGCAGCATCCCGAGCGCGGCCTGCTCCTGCCCGACGACTTCGTGCCGCTCGCCGAGGAGGCGGGCCTCATCCGCGCCATCGGCGAGTGGACCCTGGAGCGCGCGCTGTCGCAGGCGGGCGCCTGGCACCAGCGCTATCCCGGCCGCGCGTGGACGGCGCTCAACGTGTCGGCGGCGGAGCTCGCCCAGCCCGACGCCTACGTGCGCCGCCTGGAGGCGGCGCTCGAGGCGAACCGCCTGCCCGGGGACCGGCTCGAGCTGGAAGTCACCGAGCGGGTGCTGATGCCCGGCCTCGAGCGCAACCTCGATACCCTGCGGCGCCTCGCGGGCCTCGGCGTGCGCGTGGCCATCGACGACTTCGGCACCGGCTACTCGAGCCTCGCCTATCTGCGCCACCTGCCGGTGCAGAAGCTGAAGATCGACCGCTCGTTCCTGCGCGCCATCGACTCGCACGCCGCCGACGAGGCGATCGTGCGCGCCATCGCGACGATGGCGAAGACGCTGGGAATCGCGGCGGCGGCGGAGGGCGTGGAGAACGAGGCGCAGCTCTCGCGCGTGCTGGCGCTCGGCTGCGAGGAGTGGCAGGGGCACTACGCCGCGGAGCCCCTCGACGCGGCCGGCTTCGAGAAGCTGCTCTCGTCGGAGCTCCTGTCGGAGCGGATGGCGCGCAGGTCCGAGGCCTGAATCAGGCCCTCGGCGGCGGCGTGCGCCGCGGCGAGCTCGCTGTCGGGCGCGAGCACCAGCTGGCAGCCGGTGGCGGCCACCTCCCCGACGAGGGCCTCGATGGCGGCGATGCGCGCCGGGTCCGGGTTCACCGAGCGGATGTAGATGGCGCGCACGCGCTTCGGGTGGCGGCGCACGACGTCGGCGTAGATCTCCGGGTCCTTCTCGCCGCTGTCGCCGATCAGCACGAAGGCGAGGCGCGGATAGGTGGCGAGGATGCGCTCGATCGCCTCGGTCTTGTGGGCGCGGTTCATGCGCAGGCCCAGGTCGCGCAGCAGGAGCGGCCCGAGCGGAAGCCCCTGGTGCTCGAAGAACTCCACGAGCGGCGCATACAGGTTCCACGGGCTCTTGGAGACGTAGAACACCGGGTTCACGCCGGCGTGCAGCGCGCGGTAGAACGCCGCCACGCCCTTGAAGGGCTTGCGCGTGCGCGCGTTCGAGAGCGCGAGCGACAGCACCATCTTCAGCTTGTTGGCCACGTTGGTCCACACCACGGTGTCGTCGATGTCGCTGATCACGCCGAAGCGCGCGCGCGGCGAGGGCACCAGCACCCGGCCTCGCGCCTGGACCTCGGGACGCGCCGCGAGCTCGAGCGCCACTTCGTGCCAGCCGGGCTTGAGCGCCAGGCGCTCGAGCTCGAGCGTGAAATAGCCCTGGCGGTCGGTGACCACCTCGGCTTCGCGCCGGCCGAGGGTCGCGCGCACCCGCGCGCCGGGCATCACGTCCTCGTGCAGCCGCGCGTAGAAGGCCACCAGGTTGCGCCAGCGCCGCTGCGCATCGCGGGTGGCGCGAAAGCCCTTGTCCTGCAGCACGCGCCCGCACAGCGTGACGCGCGCGCGCGTACCGTAGCCCAGATAGGGCAGGATCATCCACGGGTTGCGGATCCGCGCGAGCATCGCGCGGAAGAAGGCGCGCGCCACTACGGCTGCCGGATCGGCGTGTTCTGGTCCTGCACCATGAGCCAGCGCTCGGGCTGGCCCTCGTGCGCCGCGCGCCGCTCGAACACGAGCGTCAGCCAGCTCCGGGTGTGCACCGCCGGCGGCTCGCGGTAGTCGAGGTGCAGCACCGCCACGGCGAGGTCGGCCGACTCGAACGCCGCCACCTCGCGCGTCTCGAGGGTCCAGCCCGGCGTCCCGAACCAGCCGCGGTGCGCCTCGAGGAATTCCTCGGTGCGGCGCACGAGCCTGCCGTCGGCCATGATGAGCACCAGCGCGCCGCCCGCGACGGTGTCGGCGAGCGCCTCGAGGTCGCGGGTGCGGATCGCCTCGAGGTGGCGCGCCAGCGCCTCGCGGAAGCTCATCGCTGCACGGCCGCGGACAGCAGGAACGCGATCACGCTGAAGACGAGCGCCCCCAGCACCGCCCACCAGAACCCGGCCACGTCGAACCCCGGCACCAGCCAGGCCGCCAGCATGAACATGAGGCCGTTGATGACCAGGATGAACAGGCCCAGCGTGAGCACCGTCACCGGCAGCGTGAGCAGCACCAGCACCGGGCGGATCACGGCATTGATCAGCGCCAGCACGAGCGCCGCGATCACCGCCACGGCCAGGTCGCGCACGTGGATGCCCGGCACCAGGTAGGCCACCGCGACGAGCGCCACCGTATTGAGCAGCCAGACGAGAACGAACCGCACCGTGCGCGAGCATGCCACGGTCCACGTTACAGACACCCGGGGTGGGGATAGCTACCCTGACCCCCGGCCCCTGGTCCCGCGCTAGCGGGATTTGCGCAGGCGGGGATCGAGCCGGTCGATGTCCGCCTTGACCTGGTCGCGGCTGCGCTCGTAGACGAGCTCGCGGCCGCGCACGCTGCCGGCGTAGGCGAGGCCGTTGCGCGTCGGCGTGAGCGTGCAGCGCAGGCTGTGGATGCCTTCGCCGACCACGACCTCGATCGCCTCCGGGCGCTTGCTCAGGACCACCACCTCGATGGTCTGTCCCGACTCGGTGCGCAGCTTGATTTTCTCGTCGGCCATGTCCACTCCCCGCGGTAGAATCGCCTTGCCCTTGATTGTCTGCAGGATCTCTTCGCCCAGTGTAGCGGCGACCGGCGCATGAGCGCGCTCACTCTTTCAGGATTGATCGCCACGGCGCTCGCCCTGGCCGGCATCGCCTGGGCCCTGGGCCTCGGCGGCCGGGCGGCGCTCGACCGCGGCCGCGCCATGGCCGAGGCCGAGGAGCGCCTGGCCGGATTCGCCGCGACCGAGGCTCTTGTTTCCGAGGACGGCGCGGCGGCGCTCGTGCTTGGAGCGCACGGCGAGCTTGCCCTCGTCAAGGCCCACGGCGTGGAGCTCGCGGTGCGGCGCCTTTCGCGGTTCGCGCCGCAGCCGGTGGCGGGTGGAGTGCGGGTGCCCAGCGGCGAGCGGATGTTCGGCGACGTGATCCTCAAGCTATCAGCCGCTCAGTGCGAGCGGCTGCTTCGGCCGAGCCCGGAATCGCTCCCGTGACGCTGCCCAACCCCATCGAGCTTGCGATCCCGGCCTTCGTGCTGCTCGTGCTGGCCGAGATGGTGCTTGCGCGGTACAGGGACCGGCGCCGCTATTGCCCGCGCGATACGCTCACCTCGCTGTCCCTGGGCGTGGGCAACCTGGCGGCCGGCGTGCTGTCCGGCGGCCTGGTGCTCGCGGCTGCGGTCGCGGCGCACGAATACCGGCTGTTCGAGCTCGGCTGGACCTGGTGGGCGTTCGTGCTGTGCTTCGTCCTGGATGACCTGGCCTACTACGCCTTTCATCGCTCGGCGCACCGCGTGCGCTGGTTCTGGGCGAGCCACGTCATCCACCATTCGAGCCAGCACTACAACCTCGCCACCGCGCTGCGCCAGCCCTGGACCAGCTTCTTCAGCCTGGCGTTCGCCTTCCGCCTGCCGCTGTTCGTGCTCGGCTTCGAGCCGTCCATGGTGCTGTTCTGCGCCGGGCTCAACCTCGTGTACCAGTTCTGGATCCACACCGAGGCGATCGGGCGCCTGCCGCGGGCCATCGAGGCCGTGATGAACACGCCCTCGCACCACCGGGTGCACCATGCCGTGAACCCGCGGTATCTCGATCGCAACTACGCCGGCGTCTTCATCGTGTGGGACCGGCTGTTCGGTACCTTCGAGCCGGAGCGCGACGACGAGCGGCCGCGCTACGGCATCATCCACCAGCTGGGCAGCTTCAGCATCCTCTGGGCCGCCTTTCACGAGTGGATCGGCATCGGGCGCGACTTGTGGCACGCGCCCGGCTGGCGCAACAAGCTGCGCTACCTCGTGCGCGAGCCCGGCTGGAGCCACGACGGCTCGCGCGACACCACCGATTCCATCCGCGCCCGTTGGCTTGCACGGGGGGCGGAGGCCGGCAAGTAAATTGCTCGAGCGGCGGCGTGGCGCTGTCGCTCAACCCCGCTCACCTCAAACGCTACAAGGACGTGGCCTGGCTGCTCTTCAAGTACGGCCGCGGCGACCTCGTCCGCGGCGCGGGGCTCGCGGAGCTGATGCCGCAGGACGACGACGGTGCAGCCGCGGGCCGCGTGCCCGAGGCCGAGGAGCTCGCCGCGGACATCGAGCGCCTGGGGCCGACGTTCGTGAAGCTGGGGCAGCTGCTGTCCACCCGGCCCGACCTGGTGCCGCCGGCCTACGCGCAGGCGCTCGCCCGGCTGCAGGACCGGGTCGCGCCCTTTCCCTACGCGGAGGTGCGCGAGATCCTGACCCGCGAGCTCGGCGTGCGCCTGTCGAAGGCCTTCGACGCGGTGGACGAGAAGCCGCTCGCCGCCGCCTCCATCGCGCAGGTGCACCGCGGCCGCCTGCGCGATGGCCGCGACGTGGCGATCAAGGTGCAGCGTCCGGGCTTGCGGGAACAGGTGCTCGCCGACCTGGAGGCGCTGGGCGAGCTGGCGCTGTTTTTCGCCGAGCATACCGAGCTGGGCCGGCGCTACGACGTGGATCTCGTGTTCGAGGAACTGAGGAAGTCGCTCCTGCGCGAGCTCGACTTCCGGCAGGAGGCCATCCACCTCATGCAGATCCGGCGCAGCCTGCGCGAAATTCCGGAGATCTGCGTGCCCGAGCCGATCCTGGGCTACAGCAGCGCGCGCGTGCTGACGATGGACCTGATCGGCGGCACCAAGATCACCGCGCTCGGCCCGCTCGCGCGCCTGGAGCTCGACGGCGAGCGCCTGGCCGACGCGCTGTTCCGCGCGTATCTCAAGCAGATGCTGCGCGACGGCCTGTTCCACGCGGATCCGCACCCCGGCAACGTGTTCCTGGCCGCGGGGCGCATCGCGCTCATCGACCTCGGCATGGTGGCGCACGTGGCGCCGGCGCTCCAGGACCGGCTGCTGCAGCTGCTGCTCGCGGTCGCCGACAACCGCGCCGAAGATGCCGCCAGGACGCTGCTGCTCGCCGGCGAGCTGCGCGAGGATGCCGACCGCGCCGGCTTCCAGCGCGGGGTCGCCGACATCATCGCGCAGCACCAGGACGCCTCGCTCGCGCGGCCGCAGGTCGGCCGGGCGGTGCTGATGCTCCTGCGGGTGGCGGCCGACAACGGCGTCCGGCTGCCGCCGGAGCTGGCGATGATCGGCAAGACGCTGCTCAACCTCGACGAGATCGGCCGCACGCTCGCACCGCGCTTCGACCCCAACGCCGCCATCCGCCGCCACGCGGCCGAGATCACCGAGCAGCACATGCTGCGCGATTTCTCGCTTTCGAATCTGTTCGGCACGGCGGTCGAGGTGAAGAACTTCGTCCAGCACCTGCCGGGCCGCGTGAACCGCATCCTCGACCGGCTGGCGGACGACGAGCTCCGGCTCAAGGTGCACGCGTTCGACGAAGCGCGGCTGATGGAAGGGATGCAGAAGGTGGCGAACCGCATCTCGCTCGGCCTGGTGCTCGCCGCGCTCATCGTCGGGGCGGCGCTGATGATGGGCGTGCCGACCCCCTTCCAGCTCTTCGGCTACCCGGGGCTCGCCATTCTGCTCTTCCTCGGCGCGGCGGCCGGCGGCGTGGCGCTCGCGGTCGTCATCCTCGCGAGCGACATCAGGGCCGGTCGAATCGCGCGAAGGCGGCGGGAGTGAGCGCGGCGGCGGCCAACAGCACGGCCGCGACGGCCGGCGAGACGGCGGCGAGCAGGGCGAGCGGCAGGAGCACGAACAGCCCGGCGAGGCCCCAGGGCACGGCCACGATCCCCGGCAGGCGCCGGCGCAGCGCGCGCTCGAGCGCCCGGCGCTCGAGCCACGACAGGAGCACGTAGCCCTGCACGAACGCGCTGCCCAGCAGCACGAAGGGCGCGAGCACCAGGCCGGGCAGGGCGAGCAGCGGGTGCAGCTCCGCAACGAACACCACGAGCGCCGCGGCGCACCCGAGCGCCGTGGCGAGCAGCACGGCGCCGGCCGCGGTCACGAGCAGCCGGCGCTCGGCGAGATAGCGGCGAAAGCCCTCGGCCCTGCGAAAGCGCTCGACGAGCCTGGCGGCCTCGGCGAAGGTCTTCTCCAGCTGCAGCGGGGCGAGGGTCATGGGCCCAGCATAGGCAAGCCCGGCGCGCCGCGCCGTGAACTAAGTCGTGCCGTCCGCGATGCGCCAGGCCTCGGCGCGGCCGCTGACCAGATGCTGCATCGTCACGCGCCGCCCGCAGTGCGGGCAGCGCATGTAGTGCCCTTGCGCGTCGCGCTCCACGCGCGGGCATTCGGGCGCGCCGGCATCGATTCCGCCCTCCAGCGAGACCGCGTGGTACAGCGTCCTGCCGCAGCGGGGACAGGGGATGGGATGCGTGGGCAGCATGGCTAGCGCAGCAGGGCGACCAGCGCCACGAGCAGCGCCGCGACCGAGAAGGCGCTCGAGACCGCGGCGATGATGGTGACGCGCCGCAGGCGCGTCTCGGCGAGCGCGGCGGCGGCCTGCAGCGCCGCGACGGTGCTTTGCAGCTGCGCCGCGAGCGCCTTCACGTTGGCGGTGTTCTGCGCCGCCGCGGCCTGCAGCTCCGCCACCTGCTGCTGCAGCAGGGCGGTGGCGTCCTGCTCCGGCCCCGGCTTCTTCTTGGTGAACGCCGGCGCCGCCGTATCGTAGATCGTCTTCACGTGCGGCAGCACGGCTTTCAGGGTGGGAAGGATCCACGGGGCCATGAGAACCGCCATTCTATAATTTCGCGGTGCACCGGTTCCGCGGAGGAGGGCCCCGATGAACATGCTGCTGTGCGCGGTACTGGCGGCGCTCGCCTTCGCCGCGCAGGCGCAGGACTATCCGTCGAAGACCGTGCGCATCGTCGTGCCCTTCCCGGCGGGGGGCAGCGCCGACCTGCTGCCGCGCGTGGTGGCCGAGAAGGTGGCGGAAAAGTGGAGCCAGCCGGTGATCGTGGAGAACCGTCCCGGGGCCGCCGGCAACATCGGGGCCGACGTGGTGTTTCGCGCCGAGCCCGACGGCTACACGCTGCTGTCGGCGCCGCCGCCGCCGCTGGTGATCAACAAGCTGCTGTATCCGAAGCTCACGTACGATCCGGCCCAGTTCGTTCCGATCACGGTGATCGCGGCGATTCCCAACGTCCTGCTGGTGCATCCCAGGACCAAGGTGGACACGGTGCAGGAGCTGATCGCGCTGGCGAAGGCGAACCCCGGACGGCTCAACTACGCCTCGCAGGGCAACGGCTCCACCTCGCACCTGACGGCGGAGCTCTTCAAGGCCATGGCGGGGGGGCTCAGCATCACCCACGTGCCCTACAAGGGCACCGCGCCCGCGCTTGCCGACCTCATCGCCGGGCAGGTGGAGATGATGTGCGACAACCTGGGCGTGTCGCTGCCGCACGTGCGCTCGGGGCGCCTGAAGGCGCTCGCCGTGGCGAGCAGGACGCGCGTTGCCGCGCTGCCCGAGGTGCCGGCGCTCGCCGAGACGCTGCCAGGGTTCGAGGCGGTCGCCTGGTTCGGCATCGTGGCGCCGCCGCGCACGCCGGCGGCCATCGCGGCGCGGGTCCAGGCCGCGGTGGCCGAGGCCCTGCGCCATCCGGACGTGCAGAAGCGCCTCGGCGAGCTCTCGGCCGAGCCGCTGGGCTTGACGCCGGCCGAGACCGCGGCGTACATGAGGCAGGAAACCGAACGCTGGGGTGGCGTGATCCGCGCCGCCAACGTGAAACTCGACTAGGAGGCTCTCTGAAACTGCATCGCTCGCTTTGCGCCGCCCTGGCGCTCTCGCTGGTTCCCTTCACGGCCGCCGCCCAGGCGAAGACCGAGGAGTACCAGCCCACGCCCGGCCAGCCGGGCAAGGACGTGGTCTGGGTTCCCACGCCGTACGTGCTGGTGGAAAAGATGCTCGACATGGCGAAGGTGACGCCGCAGGACTTCGTCATGGATCTCGGCTCGGGCGACGGGCGCAACATCATCGCCGCGGCCAAGCGCGGCGCGCGCGGCCTGGGCGTCGAGTGGAACGCCGACATGGTGGCGCTGTCGCGGCGCACCGCGCAGAAGGAAGGCGTGGCCGAGCGCGCGCAGTTCGTGCAGGGCGACATGTTCACCGCCGACATCTCCAAGGCCACGGTGCTCGCCCTGTTCCTGCTGCCCGACAACCTCACGCGCCTCGCGCCGAAGTTCCTGGCGATGAAGCCGGGCAGCCGCATCGTGGCGAACGGCTTCGCGGTGCCGGGCTGGGAGCCCGATGACACGCAGAAGTCCGGCGGCGACTGCGGCAGCTGGTGCACGGCGCACCTGTACATCGTGCCGGCGAACGCCGCCGGCGCCTGGCGCCTGCCCAACGGCGTGCTCACGCTGGAGCAGAACTTCCAGATGCTCAGCGGCTCGCTCACGAGCGGCAAGAACAGCATGCCGATCGAGAACGGGCGCCTGCATGGCGACGAGATCACCTTCACGGTGGCGGGCTCGCGCTACACCGGGCGGGTGCGCGGCGACGCCATGAGCGGCCAGGTGAGCGGCAACGGCGCCGGCGCCTGGAAGGCCAGCCGCGTGCGCTCCTGAGCCGCGCATGGTCATCGACATCCACGGCCACTACACCACCGAGCCGCCGGCGCTGCACGCCTTTCGCGACAAGCAGCTCGCCGCGCTCGCCGACGCCTCGCGCCGCCCGGCCACCACGGACCTGGGCATCAGCGACGAGGTGCTGGTGAAAAGCGTGCAGCCGCAGCTCAAGTTCCAGAGCGAGCGCGGCGGGGACCTGACGCTGTTCTCGCCGCGCGCCGGCGGCATGGCGCACCACGTCGGCACCGAGGCGGTGAGCCGCGAGTGGTCGCGGATGTGCAACGACCTCATCCACCGCATCTGCACCCTGCTGCCCGAGAACTTCGCCCCCGTGGGGCAGCTGCCGCAGTTTCCGGGCGTGTCCCCGAAGAACTGCATCCCCGAGCTCGAGCGCATCGTGAACGAGCTCGGCTTCGTGGGCGTGAATTTGAATCCGGATCCCGCCGGCGGCATGTGGACGGACCCGCCGCTCATCGACCGGCACTGGTACCCGCTGTACGAAAAGCTGTGCGAGCTCGACGTGCCGGCGATGATCCACGTGTCCTCGTCGTGCAACCCGAACTTCCACCACACCGGCGCGCATTACATCAACGGCGACACCACCGCCTTCATGCAGCTCATCCAGGGCAACCTCTTCAAGGACTTCCCCGCGCTGCGCTTCGTGATCCCGCACGGCGGCGGCGCGGTGCCGTTCCACTGGGGCCGCTACCGCGGGCTCGCCCAGGACATGGGGCGCCCGACGCTCGAGGAGCACCTGCTGAAGAACGTGTTCTTCGACACCTGCGTGTACCACCTGCCGGGCATCGAGTGCCTGGCGAAGGTGATCCCGGTGGACAACATCCTCTTCGCCTCCGAGATGGTCGGCGCGGTCAAGGGCATCGATCCCACCACGGGCCACCACTACGACGACACCAAGCGCTACGTGGACCAGCTCCAGCACCTCTCGGCGCAGGACCGCCACAAGATCTTCGAAGGCAACGC
>DATLGR010000199.1:0-6483 GCA_035540415.1 Burkholderiales bacterium
GCGATTACCGCGCTTCCCTGGCCGACTGCGACGAAACCCTGAAGCGCAACCCGCGGCATTTCGGCGCGCTCTCGGGCGCGGGGCTCAACTACCTGCAGCTCGGCGAGCCCGCCGCGGCGCTCGCCTGGTTCCGCCGCGCGCGGTCAGTGCGCCGGGCTCCACCACCCGCCGATGTCCCGGTCGGTGGCCAGCGCCCACAGCGCCAATGCCAGGACAGCCGCACCTGCGAGCACGGCATTCAGCATGGCGGCGGACAGGCCGCTGAAGCCCAAGACCCACGGCGAGACGACGAGCCAGGCCCCGAAGAGCACGGCCGCCCATTCCTGCCACGCGCTCACTTCATAGAGCGCGTAGAGAGCGACCGCGCCGATCAGCGCTCCGACGACGATGGCGTTCCACAGGGGCAAGGCTTCCGCCCGGAAACCGAGGGCCCACGGCGAAACGATCATCCAGAGGCCGATCACCAGGATGGCCGCATCCTGCCAATGCTTCATCTTCATGGGCATGATGATCCTCCATCGTTTGCAAGGCGGCCGGCGCTCGCCGGCGCCTTCGCACGCTTTGACGGCGCGGCCCGGCGCCGGGTTCCCGCCTATCGGGCGAGCCGCGAGACGACCCTTGCGTAATATCCGGCTTCAATGCGGGTGCGCAGGAGTGCGAGCTTTCTCGCCGCCCTGGCGCGCGCAGCCGCGTCGAGGTCGCTGCGCAGAACGAGGTCTTCCAGGCGGGCGCTCTCCGTGCGGTGCTCGACCTCGGGGGGAATGAAACCGGCGTTCTTCAGGATCCGGTAGGCGGGGCGCAGGTCCTCGGGGATGAGGGGATCCTCCTCAAGGTCGAGCGGCGCGCCCTGGCCGGGCAGGTCGTCGAGCTCGCCGCGCGAAACGGCCTCCTCGATTTTGCGCTCGGCAAGCAGCTCGAACAGATGCATGCCCTATTCTAGCGGCATGAGCCTGCGCGCCTACCGCATCGCCCCCACCGACGGCACCACCTTCTATCCGCGGCTCATCGGCACGCGCGGCGCGGTGGCCTCCAACTCCTATCTGGCGGTGAACGCCGGCGCCGACGTGCTCAAGGCGGGCGGAAATGCGATCGACGCGGCGGTGGCGGCGACGCTGGTCGAGGGGCTGGTGAATCCGCAGATGCACACGCTCGGCGGCGAGTGCCCGATCCTGCTGCGCCTCGCGGGCGAGTCCCGTGTGCTCGCGCTCAACGGCAACATGGCCGCGCCGCGCGCGGCGACCCCGGAAGCGTTCAAGGCGCGCGGCTACGAGGACGTGCCGGACGAGGACGTGCTCGCCGCCGGCGTGCCCGCGGCGTTCTCGGCGCTCATGACGGCCCTGACGCGCTGGGGCACGATGAGCCTGCGCGAAGTGTCGACGCCGGCGCGCGAGCTCGCCTCGCGGGGCTTTCCCGTGTCGGCCGGCCTGCGCCAGCAGCACAAGTTCGGCCTCGCCGCCCTGCAGGACAAGTTTCGCGCGCAATGGCCGGCCAGCGCGAAGCTCTACCTGCCCGGCGGCGACGTGCCCGAGGTGGGGGACCTCTTGAAGAACGAGGCTTTCGCCCGCACCCTCGACTACCTTGCGAATGCCGGCGATCCGCATGAAGCCTTCTACCGCGGCGATGTGGCGCGCGAGATCGCCAGGTTCTCGAAGGAGCGCGAAGGACTGCTCGCAGGCGAGGATTTGGAGACGTTCCAGACCCGCATCGAGGCGCCGGTGTCCTTGCGCTTCGGCGAGGTCGAACTCTTCAAATGCGGCTTCTGGACCCAGGGCCCGGCCGAGCTGCAGACGATCGCGCTGATGTGGCCGCGGCTCTCCGGGCTCCAGCCCGGCAGCGCCGACTACTGCCATCTGCTTGTCGAGGCGATGAAGCTCGCGTTCGCCGACCGCGAGCAGTACTACGGGGACCCGCAGCAAGCCATGGTGCCGGCCGACGTGCTGCTTTCGCAGGACTATACCGCCGCGCGATCGGCCTTGATCGACATGCGGCGCGCCAGCCGCGAGCTGCGCCCGGGCGATGCGCGGCGCAATGCCGCCCTGCTGCCCGAGGAGGAGCGCTTCACGCCCAAGGACTGGGGCGCCGGCACGGTGCACGTCGATGTGATCGACGCGCAAGGCAACATGGCCTCCTTCACGCCGAGCGGCGCGTGGATCAAGTCCGCCGAGGTGATCGGATCGCTCGGCTTTCCGCTGTCCTCGCGCATGATGACCTTCTACCTTGCGCCCGCGCACCACCCGAACGTGGTCGCGCCGGGCAAGCGCCCGCGCACCACGCTCACGCCCTCGCTCGCGTTCAAGGGCGGCAAGCCCTGGATGACCTTCGGCACCATGGGCGGGGACAACCAGGGGCAGTGGCTGCTGCAGTTCTTCCTCTACCGCGCCGCCTTCGGCATGACGCTGCAGGAGGCGATCGAGGCGCCGCGCCTGTCGACCGAGCACTTCCCGGGCTTCTTTTCCCCCCACCAGGGGGTGCCCAATCGGCTGCGGATCGAGCCGCGCTTCGGCGCAAAGGTGATCGAGGAGCTGCGCCGCCGCGGTCACGACGTCGAGCTCGCGCCCGACTGGAGCGAGGGGTTCGTCTCTGCGGCCGAACTGCGCGGCGGCGTGCTCGAGGCGGGCTGCGACCCGCGCGGCTCCAAGTCCGAGTGCTTTCCCGCCTACGCGAGCGCCTGGTGACCGCCCGGTAACAATCCGGCTACAGTCCCTGCCCGCCGCGACATCGGCGGGATACCCGCGAGCCCGAGCATGCATGGCTTCCGCAAGGAGGCACCATGGAAGGCAATGCAGGCGCGAGGGGCAGAGCGGCGGCGTGGGGCGTGGTGGCGGCCGCCACGGCGATCCTCGCCATCCACATGGGCTCTCGCTCGGTGTTCGGGCTTTTCGTCTCGCCGCTCAATTCATCGACCGGGCTCGGCATCGCGCTCATCAGCTTCGCGGTGGCGGTGAGCCAGCTCACCTGGGGCGCGGCGCAGCCGCTGTGCGGGATGCTCGCCGAGCGTTACGGCGCCGCGCGCGTCATCGTCGGCGGAAGCCTGCTCGCGGCGGCCGCCGGCGCGCTGCTGCCGCTCGTGCACAGCGCCGCGGCGCTAATCACCGTGCTTGCCGTGATGGGCGTGGCCGCCACCGTGGGCAGCCCGTCGTTCCTGATCGGGACCGCGAGCCAGCGCGTCGCGCCGGCGCGCCGCGGGCTCGTTGCCGGCATCATCGGCGCCGGCGGCCCGCTGGGGCAGCTCGTGCTCGCGCCGCTCACCCAGGCGACGATCGCCGTCGCCGGCTGGATGAGCGCGGCGCTCGCGCTTGCGGCGCTCGCCCTGGCCGCGCTGCCGCTCGCGCTCGTTTTCCGCCGCATGCCCGGCGCGGGCGCGGTCGCCCGCGAGGCCGTGCCGCTGCGGGAGGCGCTGAGGAGCCCGTGGTACTGGACGCTCAACGCCACGTTCTTCGTGTGCGGGCTGCACGTCTTCTTCCTCATCACGCACCTGCCGGGCGTGATCGAGCTCTGCGGGCTGCCGGGCAGCGTCTCCGGGCTCGCGCTCGCCGTGCTCGGCCTCGCCAACATGGCAGGGAGCGTGGCCGCCGGCCTCGCGGTGCAGCGCTGCTCCATGACGGGAATGCTCGCGTCGCTCTACGCCTTGCGCGCTGCGGGCATCGCGCTGTTCCTCGCGGCGCCGAAGACCGAGGCGGCGGTGCTCGCGTTCTCCGCCTGGATGGGGCTCACGTACATGGCGGTGCTGCCGCCCACCGCCGGCCTGATCGGGCAGCGCTACGGCGTGCAGCGCCTGCCGACGCTGCTCGGCATCACGTTTCTGCTGCACCAGGCGGGCGCCTTCCTCGGCGCCTGGCTGGGGGGCGTGCTGCTCGAGGCCACCGGCAGCTTCGACGCCATGTGGACGATCGACCTCGGCCTGGCGGCGGCCGCGGCCGCCGTCAGCCTCGCGCTCGGCGCCGCGGCGTCCGCGCGCCGGCGAGGCGCCTTCGCGCCAGCCCTGCGCCCTCGGCCAGCGCCTTGAGCTTGGCGCGCGCGACATCCCGGTCCATCGGCGCCATGCCGCAATTGGTGCAGGCGACGAGGCGCTGCCGCGGGACGAACTCGAGCGCGTGGCGGATGGTGGCGGCGACCTCCTCGCGCGTCTCGACGCGCTCGCTCGCCACGTCGATCACGCCGACCAGGACGTCCTTGCCCTTGAGCAGGCGCAGGAGCTCGAGCGGCACGCGCGAGTGGATGCATTCGAGCGACACCTGGTCGATGCGGCTTCTGGCGAGGGCCGGGAAGATTTGCTCGTACTGGCGCCATTCGCTGCCGAGGCCCATTTTCCAGTCGATGTTCGCGGGGATGCCGTAGCCGTAGCAGATGTGGACCGCCGTGGTGCAGCGCAGCCCAGAAATCGCGCGGTGCAGCGCGTCGATGCCCCATCGCGAGACGTCGTCCATGTACACGTTGAAGGCCGGCTCGTCGAACTGGATGACGTCCACACCGTCCTTCTGCAGCGCGCGCGCTTCCTGGTTGAGGAGCTCGGCGAACGCCATGGCGAGCTTCACCTTGTCGCGGTAGTGCTCGTCGGCGATGGTGTCGACGATGGTCATCGGCCCGGGGAGCGTGATCTTCACCTTGCGCTGCGTGTGCGCCCGCAGCAGCCGCGCCTCGGCCTGGTGGACGCGCCGGCGCAGCGCCAGCGGCCCGGTGACCACCGGCACCATGGCCTCGTAGCGGTTGTCGCGGATGCCCATGCGCACCTTGCGGCCGAAGTCGATGCCCTGCACCGACTCGAGGAAGCCGTGCACGAAGTGCTGGCGCGCCTGCTCGCCGTCGGTGACGATGTCGATGCCGGCGTCCTCCTGCTCCTTCAGCCATAGCAGCGTCGCGTCGCGCTTGGCGCGCTCGAGGGCCGCGCCTTCCAGCCGCCACGCGGGCCACAGCTTGCCGGGCTCGGCCAGCCATTCGGGCTTGGGCAGGCTTCCGGCGATGGTCGTGCTGAACACGCGGGGGCTCCCTGTCGCCTTTTCCGGACAGCGACGAAATCGCGATACGCCAATATAATCGGTCGCTACAAGCTGCGCACTACTGTGGGAGGATCATTCCGTGGCGCTGGGCGTATTGGTGGGGACGTGGTGCTCGTTTCTGCTCGGGCTGTTCAATCCGAATGTCATCAACAAGGCGGGGCCCGATTGGCTGTGGAACGGCGGGCGCGATGACGTCATCCGCAACCTGTTTTTTCGCCCCAATGGCAGCTTCCGCCGCTACGGCCGCGCCGCGCTGATGGTGACATTGTTCTCGGGCGCCGCCGCGCTCCTCTGGCTGGTGCAGGGGCTGTAGGAGTACAGTTCCGGCACGGCGTCGACCGCCGCACGGGGAGAACACCATGAAGACAGTGCTGATGGCAGTGCTGGCGCTGGGCCTCGCGTCGCCCGCCTGGGCGCAGCGCAAGGCTTGCGACGAGCTGAAAGCCGAGATCGAAGCGAAGATCCGCAAGAACGGCGTCGAGAAGTTCACGCTGGAGATCGTCGACGCCACGGCGCCGGCCGACGGCAAGGTCGTCGGCACCTGCGACGGCCAGAGCCGGAAAATCGTCTACAAGCGCGGCTAGGCGGCCGGCTGCGCGCTCGCGCGGCTCTCCTTCATCGGCAGCAGCCACGCCAGGACTGCGAGCTGCAGCGCGGCGAGCATGAAGAACGCCGTGCTGTAGCCCTGGGGCGAATACCGGCCGTCGACCTCCGGAAAGTGCCGCAGCACGGCGCCGATGCCCCACTGGAACAGGAACGACACCCCGAACATGAGCACGTTCGAGGCGGTGTTCGCCCGCCCGGTCATCTCCGGCGGAAACAGCATCGTGAGCAGCGAATAGGCGAGCGCCGCGGAGATCGTGGTGAAGCCGTAGACGACGAGGATCGGCGCGAGCCCCCGCGTGACGCCCGCCGCGATCAGCAGGAAGCTCAGGAACGACAGCCCGGTGCCGAGCTTGAACATCGTCATGCGCGAGATGCCCGCCTGCGCCAGGCGGTCGCTCGAGACGCCGAAGAACACCGAGCCCACGGTGTAGGCCGCCGCCGCGGCGAAAAGGTAGTTGCCCACCGCGGCGCGCGGCAGCCCCGCGACGTCATAGAGCCAAGGCCCCAGCCACAGTCCCTGCAGCGCGAGGTAGGCGCCGTGGCAGATCACGAGCGGCAGCGCGATGCGCCAGAACGGCAGGGAGGAAAAAATGCGCCCGAACCCGGCGAATTGCGCGCGCAGCGTCTGGCCCTGGCCCGGCAGCGGCTTCTCCGGCACGACGAGAAAGACGAGCGCCGCCGCGCCGAGCGAGAGCGCGCACAGCCCGACGAAGAGCACGCGCCAGCCGAACGGACCGATCAGCGCCTCGGCGGGCGCGGTGGCGGCAAGGCCCCCGATGCCGCCCACGGCGAGGTACAGGCCGTTCAGCGTCGCCAGCCGCGAGAGCGGGAACCACAGCGTGAAGGCCTTGATCGCGCCCATCAGCCCGCCCGAGACGCC
>DATLGR010000200.1:0-8883 GCA_035540415.1 Burkholderiales bacterium
CGGCGATCACGCCGGGCCAGCGCAGCACGTCGCCGACCTGCAGCGGGGCGGCGTCGGGAAAGCGGGCGCGGGCCTCTTCGGCAAGTGCGCGCAGCCGCGCGAGCGCCTCCGGGTTGAGGCGCTGGGGCCGCTCGGCGACGCCGGCGGCGGCGAGCCCGAAACGGCAATCCACCTTGCCGCGCGACAGGCGCGCGGCGATCAGCTCCCGCAGCACCGGCTCGAGCCCGCGAAGCTCCTCGGCGACGCGAAAGTGCAGGTCCAGGAAGCGCGCGTTGACCGAGCGCAGCTCGAGCGTCAGCCGCCCGCGCGGCGAGTCCGCCGAGACGGCGGCGTAGCCGGTCATGCTCTGGATGGGGTGCGGCAAATGTCGGCGCGCGCCTGCGGCGGGTATGGGAAGCGGTGGGACCGCTATCATAGGGCAGACGACATGAGCCGAGAAGGACGCTGATGAGACCGAGCGGCAGGCGGGCAAACGAGCTGCGGCCGGTGCGCCTGCGGCGCGGATTCACGCGCCACGCGGAGGGCTCGGTGCTGGTCGAGTTCGGCGATACGCGCGTGCTGTGCACCGCCAGCGTCGAGGAGCGGGTGCCGCCTTTCCTCAAGGACACCGGGCGCGGCTGGGTGACGGCCGAGTACGGCATGCTGCCGCGGGCGACCAACACGCGCAGCGACCGCGAGGCCGCGCGCGGCAAGCAGTCGGGCCGCACGCAGGAGATCCAGCGGCTGATCGGCAGGGCGCTGCGCGCCGTGACCGATCTTTCGGCCCTCGGACCCCGCAGCATCCACATCGACTGCGACGTGCTGCAGGCCGATGGCGGCACCCGCACGGCCGCCATCACCGGCAGCTTCGTGGCCTTGCACGATGCGCTGACCTGGCTGCAGAGGAAAAAGCTCATCGGCCCTCTTCCGCTGAGCGACTTCGTGGCCGCCGTCTCGGTCGGCATCTTCCGGGGCATGCCGGTGCTCGATCTGGATTACGCCGAAGACTCGGCCTGCGGCTGCGATCTCAACGTGGTGATGACCGCGAGCGGGGGCTTCGTCGAGGTGCAGGGCACTGCCGAAGGGCAGCCCTTTTCGCGTGCCGAGCTCGACGCGCTGCTCGCGCTGGCCGAGCGGGGCATCGGCGAGCTCGTACTCGAGCAGCGCCGAGCCCTGGCGGGGACGTGAAGCGCGCGACGTGAAGCGGCTGGTCCTCGCCTCCAGCAACGCAGGCAAGCTCCGTGAGCTCGAGGCGCTGCTCGCCCCGCGCGGCATCGAAGTGCTCCCGCAGGCGGCGCTTGGCATCGCCGACGCCGAAGAGCCGCATGGAACCTTCCTCGAGAATGCGCTCGCCAAGGCCCGCCATGCGAGCCGGGCCGCCGGGCTGCCGGCGCTCGCCGACGACTCGGGGCTGTGCGTGGAGGCGCTGGACGGCGCGCCGGGCGTGCACTCGGCCTTCTACGCCGGACACGCCGGCAGCCGCGAGGAACGCGACACGCGCAACAACGCCAAGCTCCTGGCGAACCTTTCGGCGGAGCGCAAGGCCTATTACGCATGCGTCATGGTTCTCATGCGGCATGCCGCGGATCCCCTTCCCCTGGTGGCGCAGGGGCTTTGGCGCGGCGAAATTGCGCGGGCGCCGCGCGGGGTCAACGGGTTCGGCTACGACCCGTTGTTCATGCTGCCCGAGCTGGGGTGCACGGTGGCCGAGCTGCCGCCCGTGCAGAAGAACCGGCTCAGCCACCGCGCGCAGGCCCTCACGAAGCTGCTCGAGCTCCTGGGTGATTCCCCTCACGCTTGACGCGCCCGGCGCGATCCGGCTCGCCGCGCTGCCGCCGCTGGCGCTCTACGTGCACATCCCGTGGTGCGTCCGCAAGTGCCCGTATTGCGACTTCAATTCCCACGAGCGCGCCGGCCCTCTGCCCGAGCAGGCCTATCTCGCGCGGCTCTTCGAGGACCTCGAGGCCGCTCTGCCCTCGATTTGGGGCCGGCGGGTCGGCAGCGTATTCATCGGCGGCGGCACGCCCAGCCTGTTTTCGCCCGAGGCGATCGATACGCTGCTCTCGGGCGTGCGTGCGCGGCTGCCGCTCGAGCCGCAGGCCGAGATCACGCTCGAGGCCAATCCCGGCACGGTGGAAGCGGGTCGCTTTCGGGGCTTTCGCGCCGCCGGCGTCAACCGGATCTCGATTGGAATCCAGAGCTTCGACGACGCCATGCTGCAAGCCTTGGGCCGCATCCATTCGGCGGCCGAGGCGCGTGCGGCGGTCGAGGTTGCGGCGGCCGTCTTCGACAACATCAACCTCGACCTCATGTATGGGCTGCCGGGGCAATCGAGCGCCATGGCGAGGGCGGACCTGGAGCAGGCGCTCGCCTTGGGTGTGCCGCATGTGTCGGCCTATCAGCTGACCATCGAGCCCAATACGGTGTTTTTCCGCCGTCCGCCGCGGCTGCCGCCGCACGACCAGTGCGCGGACATGCAGCTCGCCGCCGAAGCGCTGCTCGCCGCCGCGGGGCTGGAGCACTATGAGACCTCGGCGTTCGCGCGGCCCGGCGTGCGCTGCCGGCACAATCTGAACTACTGGCAGTTCGGCGACTATCTGGGCATCGGCGCGGGCGCCCACGGCAAGCTGAGTTTTCCCGACCGGGTCACGCGGCACGTGCGCGCTTCGCAGCCCGCCGAATACCTGCGGGGCAGCGGCCGGGCGCAGGAGCGCGTTGTGCCCGCGGCCGAGCTCGGCTTCGAGTTCATGCTGAACGCGCTGCGCTTGATCGAGGGCGTCGACGTGCGCCTGTTCGCCGAGCGTACCGGCCTTTCCCTCTCGGCAGTGGAGCCGCAGCTCTCCCAGGCCGAGGCGCGCGGGCTCCTCGAGCGCGATTGGAGGCGGATTCGACCGAGCGAGCGCGGTCGGCGCTTCCTGAACGAGCTGCTGCAGCTCTTTCTCTAGCCGCGGCGGCGGAAGTAAAGGTCGCGGATGGCGTGCCCCAGGCGCCGGCCGCGCGCCTCGAACTTGGTCGTCGGACGCTCGACGAACCCCTCCCGCGCCGGTGCGAGCAGCGGCTCGGCGGCGAACACCCCCGCCATATGCTCGGCGTAGTCCGGCCAGTCGGTGGCCGCGTGCAGCGTGCCGCCCGGCGCGAGCTTGCGCGCGGCGAGCGCGGCGAACCCCGGCTGCACGAGGCGGCGCTTGTGATGGCGCTTCTTCGGCCAGGGGTCGGGGAAAAAAAGATGAAGCGCGGCGAGCGAGCCGTCCGGAATCATGCTGGCGAGGACTTCCCGCGCATCGTGGCGGATCACGCGCAGGTTGACGAGTCCGCGTTCGGCAATCCGGATCATCAGGCTGCCGACGCCGGGGCCATGGACTTCGACGGCGATGAAATCCGCGTCGGGACGCGCCGCGGCAATGGCGGCGGTCGTCTCGCCCATGCCCGAGCCGATTTCAAGCACGAGCGGCGCCGTGCGGCCGAAGAGTTCGCGCGGACGCAGCGGCTCCGGCGAGAAGGCGAGCGCGTAGCGTGGCGAGAGCTCCTCCAGCGCACGGCGCTGGGCGGCAGTCGTGCGACCCTGGCGCAGGACGTAGCTGCGGACGGGGCGGTTCAAGCCGCTTTCGGGGCGATTTTTCCTTCGACCGGCGAGCTTGGCGTCGCCGCGTAGAGCTTCTTCGGCATGCGGCCGGCGAGAAACGCCTCGCGCCCCGCCTCCACCGCCTTGCGCATGGCGCGCGCCATGGCGACGGGATCGCGCGCGGCGGCGATCGCCGTATTCATCAGCACCCCGTCGCACCCGAGCTCCATGGCGATGGCGGCATCGGAGGCGGTGCCAACCCCCGCATCCACCAGTACGGGGACCTTCACTTTCTCGATCACGAGCTGAAGATTCCAGGGATTGAGGATGCCCATGCCCGAGCCGATGAGCGAGGCGAGCGGCATCACCGCCACGCACCCGAGCGACTCGAGCATCTGCGCCTGAATGGGGTCATCGGAGCAGTACACCATGACCTTGAAGCCTTCCTGCACCAGCGTCCTGGCCGCCTGCAGGGTCTCGGGCATGTTCGGATACAGCGTCTGCGGGTCGCCGAGGACCTCGAGCTTGACAAGGTCGTGCCCGTCAAGGAGCTCGCGCGCAAGCCGCAGGGTGCGCACCGCGTCGGCGGCGCTATAGCAGCCGGCGGTGTTGGGCAGGTAGGTGTACTGGGAGGGCGGCAGCACGTCGAGCAGGCTGGGCTCGCCGCGGTTCTGGCCG
Source organism: Burkholderiales bacterium (assembly GCA_035540415.1). GTDB lineage: Bacteria > Pseudomonadota > Gammaproteobacteria > Burkholderiales > SG8-39 > SCGC-AG-212-J23. The sequence goes on from DATLGR010000200.1 coordinate 4,220, forward strand.
ATGTTGGTGCGGCGAATCGCGACCGTGACGATCTGCGCACCCGAAGCCTCCACCGCGGCGCGCGTCTCGACGAAGTCGCGATACTTGCCGGTGCCGACGAGCAGCCGGGAGGCGTAGCTCTTGCCTGCGATGACGAGCGTGTCGGCCACCTCAGCCTCCGCCGACCGCGACGACGATCTCGAGCTCGTCGCCGTCGGCGAGGAGGGTATGGGCATGGGCGCTCTTCGGCACGATTTCGCCGTTGCGCTCCACCGCGATCTTCTTGCCCGAAAGCTGCAGCGCCGTGAGCAGGGCGTCGAGCTCGAGGGGCCGGTCGAAGCGGTGTGCCTGGCCATTCACGGTGACGTGAATCACGACGCCAATGATACTAGAGCGGCCGGTTTGGCTCGCGCACGCGCTTGAGGTCGGTCTCGCTGCGGTACTCCCCTTCGATGACCCGGCCGCCACCGTGGCCGCGGCGGCGCGGCAGGCGCCACGAGCGCCACCAGAGCCAGGCCCACACCACGACCCCCAAGGCGAGCAGCACGCCCAGCGCGATCGACGCGAACAACAGCACCGCGACGAGGAACACGAGGGCCAGGCCGGCCGCGAGAATCCTCTGGAGAAAGGTCATTGCGGTATGATGACAGGCGGCGGGCGTAGTTCCTTCGGCCGTGGTTTCGACCGGCAGGCGGCCTTCGTATAGTGGCAATACCCCAGCTTCCCAAGCTGGTGCGACGGGTTCGATTCCCGTAGGCCGCTCCACCTGCCTTGCGCTCGCGGCGTTAGCGCAGTCGCAGCACCAATCGCAGCGCCAGGACCGCGGCGGCGACCGCAGCGGCGATCCAGAGCAGGAAGGTCTGGCTGTCGTGGCTTGTAGAATCCAGACCCGATATCCAGGCGGCCGTGGCGAGCAGCAGAACGATCGGAAAGTGCAGCCACACCGGAAGCCATCGCGCGGTACGCATGTGTCGTTATACGCCCAAAGGGGGGTGCGTGGCGAAGTGTGCTACATTGGTCGGGCAGGATTCTCAAGCAGAGCATCGTCCGGTCCTACTCTAGCCACTGTTCTCCGGCTACCGTTGCGGCAGTTCCGTTCCTGGTCTTGATCGTCGTGTCCGTGCGCGTGGCCGGCTTGCCGCGCATTTCAGTAGAGGATCGGAACAAGAATGTCTACAGGTACCGTGAAGTGGTTCAATGACTCCAAAGGCTTTGGCTTCATCACGCCGGACGACGGCAGCAAGGATCTTTTTGCGCACCATACCAACATCCTCATGGAGGGGCATCGCTCCCTCCAGGAGAGCCAGAAGGTGCTCTTCGACGTGGTCGAAGGGCCCAAGGGCCCGGCAGCCGCCAATATCAGGATCGCTTAACTCGCGGCGCTCGCGCGCGAGCAGTGGCGGCGAAGCCCGGTCGAACCGGGCTTTTTTGCTTTCGAAAGGACGGTTCCATGCTCCCAGTGAGCAAGACGGCGTTCAGGGCCAAATCCACCAGACCCTGGTCGCGCGAGCGCATTGAGCAGCTCAACCTGCAGGAGTTGAGGCAGCTGCGGGCAAACGCCGAGGCGCTCGGCGAGGCGCCGCTGGTGGCGCTTTGCGATGAAGTTCTCAATGCGAGCCCCAAGGCGGGGGCGCCGGTACGGCGCACCGCAGCGGCCCGCGCACCCTCGCGCGATCAGCGCCGTCTCGTATCGCGGCAGAAGGCGTTCCAGGCGCGCGGCGTCTACCTCACCGACGGACCCGGAAGCTGGAGTGGCGTGCGAAAGTCGGACGGCGTCGTGGTGATGAGCATTTGGGCAGGCGCGATCGTGACGAGCGCCGGCTGCTGCCGCTATCTCCTCTGGGCGCCCAATGCCGACGGCGCGAGGCCGTGGTCGGATTCCCCCGCCGGAAAGGAGCGGCTCGCGCATTGCCGGCAGGCACTCGCTCAGGGCGGTGCCGAAGGCTTACTCGTCTACGGCGAGCCCGCGGACGGCCGCCTCCCCGAGGAGCGTGCGCGCAGCGTGCACGGCGTCAATCCGGAAGTCGTCCTGCAGGTGCGCATCGAGGAGCGGGGCGGGGAATACTGGGCCGTCTGGGGCGGCAAGGCGCCGTCCGGCTCCCTCTGAGCGCCGCACCTGCGGCCGCCCGCTAGGAGGGCGCCGGAAGCCACTCCTGCATGAGCCGGCGGACTTCGCCGGCAAAGGCTTCCCAATGCGGGTGGTAGCGGTACGCGGCTTCCAGCCCGGCCACGCCGGCGCGGTGCAGGCCTTCGGCGTCGAGGGCCAGTCCGAGCAAGGGCGCCGACGGAGGCAGGCTCTCGCGCAGCGCGAGCACGGTGCCGGCGCTCGCTTCCCTCAGCGCCTGAGGTCCGAGCACCACCAGGCGCGGCGGCGCCTCGCCGGCCCGGCGCGCGTCGCTCACGGTTCGGATGGCGGTGTCGACATCGGGCGCAAAGCGCACCGCGGTGCCGGGACGGGCTCGCTCGACGGCGACGCCGAAGACGGCGGCGATGGAAGCTTCGGGCTCGACGGCGAGAATATCCATGCGCGGCGTGATCCAAAATGGAACGCCGCGAGCGTGAGTCCGGGAGCGGCGGGCGTACAGGGACGAGTGGCGCGCGGCCCGGACCTTTTACAAACCGTGACACCGGACCCGCCGGGCCGCGATAATCGCCCCTGGGAGGCGCATGCCGTACTCGGTGGAAGGCAAGCTCGTCGTCGCGATCTCGTCGCGCGCGCTCTTCGACTTCGAGGAGGAGAATCGCGTCTTCGACCGCGATGGCGAGGCGGCGTACATCGCGCTGCAGTTTGCCCGTCTCGATGTGCCGGCGCGGGAAGGCGTGGCCTTCGCGCTGGTGAAGAAGCTCCTCGCCTTCAACACCCCGCGGGTGCAGCGCGTCGAGGTGGTGATCCTCTCGAAGAACGATCCGGTGTCCGGGCTGCGGGTGTTTCGCTCCGCGGCCAGGGCCGGGCTGAAGCTCGAGCGTGGCGTCTTCACGCGCGGGCGCAATCCCTACCGCTACCTGGACGCCCTCAAGGCGAACCTTTTCCTGTCGGCGAACGAGGCCGACGTTCGCAGCGCGCTGCGCGCGCAATGCCCGGCGGCGCGCGTATTCCCCGAATCGACCCAGGCCGCCAGCCGCCATGGCGACGAGGTGCGCATTGCCTTCGACGGCGATGCGGTGCTGTTCTCGGACGAGGCGGAGCGCGTGTTCCAGCGCGATGGGCTCCAGGCCTTCACCGAGCACGAGGCGGCCCGCGTGCTGCAGCCGCTTCCGCCCGGGCCGTTCAAGCCGCTGCTCGAGGCGCTGCATCGCCTGCAGGCCGCCGCCGGGACGGACGTGCCGATGCGCGTGCGCACCGCGCTGGTCACCGCGCGCAGCGCGCCGGCCCACGAGCGCGCGGTCCGCACCCTCATGGAGTGGAACATCGCGGTGGACGAGGCGATGTTCCTGGGCGGCCTGGACAAGGGCGCGTTCCTGCGCGCCTTCGAGCCGGACTTCTACTTCGACGACCAGCAGGGGCACATCGAGTCGGCGCGCGCGCACGTGGCCGCCGGCCACGTGCCCTTCGGGGTCGCCAACCTGCGCTAGAGAAACAGCTCCCGCGGGTCGATCTTCACCCGGCCCTGCTCCAAAGAGCGCCGGATGCGATAGACCTCCTCGGCGAAGGCTTTCGGGTCCTTGTCGAGGTCCAAGATCTTGGGCGGGCGCATCGGGCTGCCTTGAGAATCGAGCACCACCATGACGCGCGGCTTGAGCCGCCGCACCAGGTTCTGCGCGATGACGATGCCGACTTCGCCGGAATTGAGCTCGACCACGCTGCCCACCGGGAAGGCGCCCACGCACTGGATGAATTGCTCGACCAGTTCCGGGTGGAAGCCCGTGCCGCGCTCCTTGTACAGATGGCTCAGGGCCGCCGACGGGGACAGCGGCTCGGCATAGGCGCGTTCCGCGGTGAGGGCATCGAAGGTGTCGGCGATCGCCGCCATGGAGCCGTACAGGCCGATCTCGGCGCCCTTGAGGCCGCGCGGGTATCCGGAGCCGTCCTGTCGTTCGTGGTGCAGCAGGACGAGCTGCGCGAGCGGCGCCGGCAGTCCGGGCGTCTCGCGCAAAATCTCCGCCGAGTGCTCCACGTGGCGGCGCGCGGCGATGCGCTCCTCGGCGCTGAGCGGTCCCTTGCGGTTGATCAGCTCCGGCGGCAGGCGGGTCTTGCCCACGTCCTGCAGCAGGCCGAGCAGCCCGAGCAATTCCAGCTCCGCACGCTCGAGCTGCAGATACCGGGCAAAGACGATCAGATAGACGGCCACCTGCAGCGCGCGCGCGTGCGCGTCGGCGCTTTTCTCGCGCAGCCGGCTGACGAGGAGCAGGGCGTCGGGATTGCGCACCACGCTGTCGGTGAGCCGGGCGACCGACTCGCGCACCGCCTCCGCCTCGAGCACCGCGCCCCTTCGGGCGAGCGGCGCGAACAGCCTCTCGAGGGCGGCCTCGGTCTCGCCGTAGTTCTTCGCGGCGCGCTGGAACTCCGCCTCCACGCTCACTTGCTCGGGATACGCCGCGCCGCCGCGGATGCGGAATGGCGCGCCGGGCGCTGCCGCCGGCGGCGGCTCCGAGCGTTCAAGGTCGACGAGCACATAGCCGCAGAACTTTCTCAGCGCCGCCAGCTGCTGCTCGGTGCGCAGATGAAAGCCCTGGAAGACGAACGG
>DATLGR010000201.1:0-2510 GCA_035540415.1 Burkholderiales bacterium
CGGCCTACGAGCGGCTGAAGGCGCGCGCCGCGCAGGCCCCGCCGGAGCCCGCGGCCGAGCGCAGCGGCCGGCAGCCGCAGGGCATCCTGGAGGCGATGGCGAAGAGCGCGGCACGCAGCATCGGCTCCGAGCTCGGGCGGCGCGTGCTGCGAGGCGCACTGGGCGCGATCCTCGGCGGCAAGCGGCGTTGACCCCGGCGGCCTATCGCGGCTGGGGCATCGCCTTCGCCGTCGTCGGCGTGCTCGCGTTCTCGCTGCGTCCCATCCTCATCAAGCTGTCCTACGCCGCCCATCCGGTGAGCCCGACCACGCTGCTCTTCCTGCGCATGGCGCTGTCGCTGCCGTTTTTCCTCGCCATCGGCTGGTGGCTGCGCCGGGCGCAGCCGCGCCTCACCGGGCGCGACTGGATGAACGTGGCGCTGCTCGGGTTCCTCGGCTACTACGCCGCCTCCTTCCTCGACTTCATCGGCCTGCAGTACGTCGGGGCCGGCGTCGGGCGGCTCATCCTCTTTCTCTTCCCCACCCTGGTGCTGGTGCTGTCGTTCCTGTTCCTCAACAAGGCGCCCACGCGGCGCGAGCTCGCGGCGCTCGTCACGAGCTACGCCGGCATCGCGCTCGTGGTGTCCAACCAGGTCGCCCCCACCGCCGAGGGGCGCCTGTTCCTGTTCGGCGCGCTGCTCATCTTCGCCGGTGCGCTCTGTTACGCTGTTTACCTCGTCGCCGGAAGCCAGGTGGTGCGGCGGGTGGGCTCCATGCGCTTCACGGCCTACAGCATGGCGATCTCGTCGATCCCCGCGATGGCGCAGTTCTTCGTGCTGGAACCCGCGGCCGCGCTCGATCTGCCGCCGGCGGTGTGGGGTTATGCGATCGTGCTCGCCACGTTGAGCACCGTGCTGCCCGTGTTCCTCCAGGCGGAGGCGCTCAAGCGCATCGGCGCCAACCACTTCGCGCTGATCGGCGCGGTGGGGCCGGTCTCGGTCGCGGCGACGAGCGCGCTCGGCCTGGACGAGCCCTTCGGCATGGTGCAGGCGGTCGGTGGGGCGCTGGTCATCTTCGGCGTGTTGCTGGTCTCGGTGAAAAGGAGCTGAACATGGATCTGGGAATTCGCGGTCGTACGGCGCTGGTGTGTGCCGCCTCCAGGGGCCTGGGCCGGGGCTGCGCCGCCGCGCTGGCGCGCGAAGGCGTGAACCTCGTGATCACGGCGCGCGGCCGCGAAGCGCTCGAGGCGACGGCCGCCGAGCTGCGCGCGCTCTACAAGACCGACGTGAAGGCCGTCGCGGGGGACATCGCCACGGAGGAAGGCCGCCGGGCGGCGCTCGCGGCCTGCCCCGACCCGGACATCCTGGTCAACAACGCCGGCGGCCCGCCGCCCGGGGACTTCCGCGACTGGGACCGCGACGCCTGGTCGCGCGCGCTGGAAGCGAACATGATCGCGCCGATCCTCATGATCCGCGCGGTGGTGGATGCCATGATCGCGCGGAAGTTCGGCCGCATCGTCAACATCACCTCGGGCGCCGTGAAGCATCCGATCGCGGAGCTCGGCCTGTCGAACGGCGCGCGCACCGGCCTCACCGGCTTCGTCGCCGGCCTCGCGCGCGACACGGTGAAGCACAACGTCACCATCAACAATCTGCTGCCGGGACCCTTCGACACCGACCGGCTGCGCTCGAACTTCGCCTTCAACGCGAAGAAGACCGGCCGCAGCGCGGAGGAAATCGCCCGGACGCGCATGGCGGCGAACCCGGCGCGCCGCTTCGGCACGCCCGAGGAGTTCGGCGACGCTTGCGCCTATCTTTGCAGCGCGCAGGCCGGCTTCATCACCGGGCAGAACCTGCTCCTCGACGGCGGCGCCTACCCGGGGACCTTCTGATGAAGGTGCGGCGCATCGCCGGCGCGCTCGGCGCCGAAATTCTGGACGTGGATCTGTCCGCGCGCATCCCGGCCGACGAGATCCGCGCCGCGCTCCTCGAGCACCAGGTGATCTTCTTCCGCGACCAGGCGCTCAGCCCGGCGCAGTTCATGGCCTTCGCGCGCAGCATGGGGCGGCCGATCGAATACCCCTTCGTCCGGGGCATCGCCGGCTTTCCCGAGGTGATCGAAGTGAAGAAGCTCGAGCACGAGCGCCACAACTTCGGCGGCATCTGGCACTCGGACACCGCCTACCTCGAGGAGCCGCCGATGGGCTCGATGCTGCTCGCGCGCGAGGTGCCGCCCTTCGGGGGCGACACCCTGTTCGCGAGCCAGTATGCCGCCTATGAGGCGCTCTCCGAGGGCCTGCGGCGGCTGCTCGAGGGTCTCGTGGCCGTGAACTCGTCGGCCAAGTCGGACGTCAGCCGCACGCGCGAGGACCGCATCAAGGAGCAGGGCGGCGACTCGCGGGAGCTGCTCGCCGAGCACCCGGTCGTGCGCACGCACCCGGAAACGGGCCGCAAGGCCCTGTACGTGAACGTCGCGCACACCGCGCGCTTTCGCGGCATGACCGACGAGGAAAGCGCGCCGCTCCTCGAGTAC
>DATLGR010000202.1:0-1749 GCA_035540415.1 Burkholderiales bacterium
TTGCTGCGCCACCTTGAGCACCACCCCGGCGACCGGGGCGCGCACGGCCAGCGGCTTGCCCGCGGCCGCCGTGCTCACGGGCTGCAGCACCGCGGCGGCGTGCGCGCGCTCCTGTGCAGCGACGTCGCGCTGCGCCAGCGCCGCCTCCGACTCGCGGCGCGCCGAGTCGAAAGCGAGGCGCGCGCTGTCCAGGCGTGCGGGGGCCATGTAGCCTTCGCGCGCGAGCCGCTCGGCGCGCTGCAGCTCCAGCCGCGCCTCTTCCTGGGCGATGCGCGCGCGCTCCCCGCGGGCGGACGCCAGCGCCACGCCGGCTTCGGCCGCCTTCAGGCGGGCCTGCGCCTCGCGCGAGCTGCGCTCGTCGAGGATGCCGGAGACCGCGGGCGAGAGCACCGCCACCACGTCGCCGGCCGCGACCGCGTCGCCTTCGCGCAAGGCGATGCGCGCGACGCGTGCCGCCACGGGCGCCGAGATCGTGTAGCGGTCCTTGATGCGGGTGCGGCCGTCTTCCTCGACGAACTGCTCGAAGCGGCCGCGCTCGACGACGCCGGCCTCCACGCCCACCGGCGCGGGTGCGAAGGCCCAGGCGAGCGCGGCGACGGCCGCTGCCGCACCTGCAGCGAGCAGAAGGTTGCGGCGGTTGATCCATGGGGTGTTCATGTCATTCCCTCGTCTTCAATGCGGCCACCATGTCGAGGCGGTCGATGCGCCGGCGAACCACCAGCGCGCTCGCAACCCCCGCCAGCACCACGGCAATGGCCGCGATGGCGTAGGTGCGCGGCAGGATGACCACCGGAAACAGGAACTGGTCCGCGCGCAGCAGGCCGATGATCGAATGGGTCAGCAGCCAGCCCAGCAGCATGCCCAGCGGCAGCGCGACGGCGATCGCGAGCGCCAGCTCGCCCAGCAGGATGAACGAGGCCTCCGCGCGCGTGAAGCCCAGCACGCGCAGGCTTGCCAGCTCCCAGCCTCGTTCCGCCAGCGCGATGCGGGCGTTGTTGTAGACCACGCCGATCGCGATCACCGCGGCGAACCCGGTGAGGATGGTGCTCATCACCAGCATGTTGCGGGCGCTGATCTCCTCCAGGTTGCGCAGCATCGTGGACTTGCTGAATGCGCCCGCCACGCGCGGCAGCCCCTGCGTGGCCTGCAGCACGGCCGCCAGGTCCCTCTGCGCCACGCGCATGCTGAATGCGCCGGCGAGGTCGGAATCGCCGAGCACGCTGTTGAGCGCGCCGAGCTCCATGAACGCGTTCAGGCCCATCATGTCGCGCACCGTGCGCTCGAGCGCGACTTCGCGCACCTCGCGGCGGCCCTCGCGCACTTCCATGGTCACCTTGTCACCGGGGCGCAGGCGCAGCTTGTCGGCGAGGCGGTCCGTCATCACGAGCCCGCCGCCGCCCGGCAGCACCTCGCGGCCGTCGACGTCGATGATGCGATCGAGCTGCGGCTGCGCCGCGCGGCCGTCGACCTGGCCCTTCTCGCTGTACGGCCCGTTGACGAATCGCACGGCGACGCGGCGCGAGGCCTCCACCTGCAGCACCCCCGGTATGCGCGCCAGCTCGCGCGCCGCCCGCGCCTGCACCGGCTCGGTGGTCCAGACCGTCACGTCCCCGCGCAACGCCATGTTGAACTGCGTGTCGATGATCGCCTCCACCGCGTCGCGGAAGAAGTTGCCCATCACCATGATCGCCGCCGCCGCCGCGATCCCGCCGACCGTGACCGCCGAGCGCAGCGGCCGCCGCTCGATGT
>DATLGR010000203.1:0-8012 GCA_035540415.1 Burkholderiales bacterium
GCCTCGACCAGGACGGTCACGCTGAGATGGCTGCCGTGGCGCTGCGAGATGCCGAAGAACAGATACACCGCCGAGAGCGTGATGAAGGTGACCGCGTCCTGCTGCCACTCGTACGACAAGCCGAAGACGTAGCGGCGCACCACCTCGGCGAGCGCGAGCAGCGTCATGGCGAGCAGGATCAACGCCGCGGCGTGCGCCAGGAAGCGGTCCTGGAACGCACGCCAGGCGGCGTAGGCGGCCTCCACTTAGCGGATGACGATCTTGGCGGCGTGCTTGGAGCAGTCCACCTTCTCGATCCAGGACGATCCCGGCGGGTTGGCGGCGGAGAGCTGCCGGCCTTCATCGCGGAAGGTGTCGACCCACTTGGCGCCCTCGCCGGGCATGCGGCTCTTCACCCACTTGGACGGCCCGTCGCCGAGGGCGGCGGTGAGCGCGGCCACTTCCTGCTGGTTCATCCAGTACACGCCGGGCTTGGACGGATCCTTGGTGCCGTACTTCTCGTACGTCATGCGGTCGACGCACCAGTTGAGCTCCTTCTGCACCTGGATGGTCTCCTGGATGAGCCCCTCGAGCGCCTTCTGCGTCGCCGGGGAGAGGCGGCCCCACCAGCGCTGGCTCGCGCTGATCATGTAGTAGTCGCCGGTGAACACGCCCGCGCCGCCGGTGGTGTAGAACGGCGCCTGCTCGCGCACGCCCAGCCAGCCGCCGATGCTCGTCATGAGGCCGTCGATCACGCCCGACTCGAGCGCGCTCGGCACCTCGCCGAAGGCCATCACCACGGGGTTTGCGCGCCAGGCTTCGAGCACCGGGTTCTCCGCCGGGCCCATGCTGCGCACCTTGCGGCCGGTGAAGTCCTTGGCGGTGAGGTAGCGCTGCTTGCCGCCCACCCCCATGCCGAAGCTCATGTGGCCGGCGCCGAACACCCGGATGCGCTGGTTCTTCTCCAGGCGCTGGGCCAGCATCTGGAAGGTCTGCGTCTTCTCGAGGTTGTCGACGGCGCCGACGGTGGTGAGGATGCCCGGGCCGACCACGGCCATCATCCACGGATCGACCGGCGCCGCCTTGCCCATCTGCATCCAGGTCATCTCGAGATTGCCCTGGCGCATCGCCTCGAAGGCCTCGGGGATGGTGTAGAGCGCGCCGGCGAAATACAGGCGCGCCTCGCTGCCGGGAATGACCTGCGGCAGCCGGTCGCGGAAGTGCTGCATGGCGAGGCCCGCGGGATGCGGCGGCGGCGGGAAGTCGCCCACGAAGCGCAGCACGACCTTCTGCGGCTGCCCTTGGGCGTTGGCGATCTGCGGCGCGCTCCAGGCCGCCAGGCCGGCGGCGACGAACGCCGCGGCGAGCACGGTGACGCGCTTGAACGGGGTGCGGGACATCGTATCCTCCTCCAGTCTGCAATCAATGCGGGAACAGCCGAGGACCGTATCCCACCGCCCCGCCAGCGTCAACCGTCCGACTCGCTGCTGCAGTGCGGTAAACCCTAGAATATGCGGCGATGCTGATCGACTTCTTCCTCAAGCTGAAGAGCCACCGGCTGCCGGTCTCGATCAAGGAGTACCTGACCCTGCTGGAAGCCATGGACAAGGGCGTGATCGGGCCCTCGGTGGACGAGTTCTATTACCTGTCCCGCGCGGCGCTGGTGAAGGACGAGGCGAACTTCGACAAGTTCGACCGCGCCTTCGCCGAGTTCTGGCAGGGCGTGGAGACCATTCCGGGCATCGAGACGCAGATCCCGCTGGAATGGCTGCTGAAGCAGGCCGAGCTCAGCCTGTCGGAGGAAGAAAAGAAGCAGATCGCGGCGCTCGGCGGCTGGGAAAAGCTCATGGAAACCCTGAAGCAGCGCCTGGAGGAGCAGAAGGGCCGCCACCAGGGCGGCTCCAAGTGGATCGGCACGGCCGGCACCTCGCCCTTCGGCGCGTACGGGTACAACCCCGAAGGGGTGCGCATCGGCCAGGACAGGTCGCGCAACCGCAGCGCGGTCAAGGTCTGGGACCAGCGCGAATACCGCAACCTCGACGACTCGGTCGAGCTCGGCACCCGCAACATCAAGGTGGCGCTGCGCCGCCTGCGCCGGTTCGCGCGCGAAGGCGCGCCGGACGAGTTCGATCTCGAGAAAACCATCTCCGAGACCGCCCGGCGCGCCTATCTGGACATCCAGATGCGCCCGGAGCGGCGCAACGCCATCAAGGTGCTGATGCTGATGGACATCGGCGGCACCATGGACGAGCACGTCAAGCTTGCCGAGGAGCTCTTCTCCGCGGCCAAGACCGAGTTCAAGCACCTCGAGTTCTACTACTTCCACAACTGCCTCTACGACTTCGTGTGGAAGGACAACCGCCGGCGCCATTCGGAGCGCACGCGCACCTGGGAGCTCCTGCACAAGTACGGCCACGACTACAAGGTGATCTTCGTCGGCGACGCCACCATGAGCCCCTACGAGATCCTGCAGCCGGGCGGCTCGGTGGAGTACTTCAACGAGGAGCCCGGCGCGGCGTGGATCAAGCGCTTCACCGACGTCTACCCCAAGTGCGTCTGGCTCAACCCCGAGCCCGAGGAAATCTGGCCCTACCGCCAGTCCATCGCCATCCTGAAGGAGCTCATGGGCGCTCGCATGTACCCCACCACCCTCGAGGGCCTCGAGCGCGCCATGCGCGCCCTCGCCAAGTAACGGAAAAGGGGGACGTACCCTGTTTTCGGAAAAAACAGGGTACGTCCCCCTTTTTTTGGGGTCAGGCGGTCAGGGCGCGCAGCTTGGCGGCGATGTCTTCGGGGAAAGCGACGCCCTTGCGCGCCTGGGTGTCGAAGCACACTTCCACGGTCTTCTGCGTGGCGCAGTGGGTCATGGCGTCGGCGGCGTAGAGGCGCAGCTCGTGGCCGAAGCTCTTGGTGCCCACGCGCGTGACGGCGCCGCGGATGAGCACCAGCTGGCCGAGCGTGATCTCGTGATGGAAGTCGATGGTGAGCGTCGCCACCACGGTGCCCAGGCCGCGGGAGCGGAATTCGTCGAGCGAGATGCCCGCCATCGCCGGGATGTGCCAGCCCGCGTCGTCGAAGAACGCGGCGTACTGGCGCACGTTCATGTGCCCGTAGCCGTCGCAGTGGGCCGGCAGCACGACGGTGCGGTGAAGGTCGAACCAGCGGTCCATGGTCTGCTCCCCGGTAGCCCCGCCTTCGCCTCCGGCGGACGCGGGCGTCATTCTACGGACTGACAGGTTGGCGGTCTCCTCCTCATTGAGCCGCCGCACTTGACCCTGACGATTGCCGCCGCTACGTTGTCCGGACAAATGCAACAGACGGTTTCATCGCGGCTCGCGGAGTTCACCGCCGGGCTGCGCCTCGCCGACGTCCCGGCGCGGGTGTCCCAGCGCGCAAAGCACCTCGTGCTCGACGCCGTGGGCTGCGCGCTCGCCGCGCGCGACGAGCCGTTCGCCGCACGCATCGCGGCCTCCGTCGCACGCCTTGCCGGCGAAGGGCCGCGCGCGGTGCTCGGCATGCCCTACCGGCTGCCGGCGCGCGACGCGGCGCTGGTGAACGGCATGCTGATGCACGGCCTCGATTACGACGACACGCATGCTGCGGGCATCGTGCACCTCACCGTGAGCCTCTTCCCGGCCGTGCTGGCCGCGGCCGCGCAGCGCGCCGCGAGCGGCGCGGAGCTCCTCGCCGCGTACCTCGCCGGCCTCGAAGCGGGGGCGCGGCTCGCCGCGGCGGCCAAGGGCGGCTTCCATGAAGTCGGCTTTCATCCCACGGGCGTGGTGGGCGCCTTCGCCTGCGCCCTCGCCGCCGGCCGCGTCATGGGCCTCGGCCCCGCGCAGCTCACCGGCGCGCAGGGCATCGCGCTGTCGCTCGCGAGCGGCAACCTGCAGTTCCTCGAGGACGGATCCTGGACCAAGCGGCTGCATCCGGGCTGGGCGGTGGCCTGCGGCATCACCGCCGCGGCCCTCGCCGCGGACGAGCTCCCGGCGCCGCGCGCCGCCTACGAGGGGCGCTATGGCCTGTATCGCACGCACCTGCGCGAAGCGGTGGATCTGACCATCGCCACCGCCGAGCTCGGCCAGGCCTGGGAAACCGAGCGCGTCGCGGTCAAGCCCTTCCCGGCCTGCCACTTCGTGCACGCCTGCGCCGACGCGGCGATCGCGCTCGCGCGAGCGGGCGTCGAGGCCTCGCGCGTGCGCGCGGTGCGTGCGCTCGTTCCGTCCGGCGTGGTGGAGGCGGTGTGCGAGCCGGCCGCCGCCAAGCGCCGGCCGCAGAGCGACTACGACGCGAAGTTCAGCATTCCGTACGCGGTTGCGAGCGGCCTTGCGCGCGGGCGGCTCGGCACCGCGGAGCTGCGCCCCCAGGCGCTGCGCGAGCCGGCCCTCCTCGCGCTCATGGACAAGGTCGAGTACGCAACCGACCCGCACTTCGAGTTTCCCCGCTACTACGGCGGAGAAGTCGAGGTCACGATGGACGACGGGACGCGCCTGCGGGAGCGCGTCGCCGTGAACCGCGGCCACCCGGAACGGCCGCTGTCCAACGACGAGATCGAGGCCAAGTTCCTCGAGAACTGCGCGGTCACGACCGACGAGCGCACCGCGCGGCGCCTTTGCGGCCTCGTGCTCGGCCTGGACTCCATCGCCGACGCGGCCACGCTGGAAAAGGCGCTCGCCGCAATCTAGCGCGACAGGCGTCGGCGCGCGGAGAACGCGGCGAAGAGCGCCGCGCCGGCGAGCAGCGCGGCCGCCCGCACCGCCATGGGATGACGCGCGAGCGTGGTGTACAGGCTGCGGCGGAACACCAGCGCCGGGCCGCCGAAGCGCTCGCGCGGCGGGCCGCCGGCGCTGGCGTGCAGACCGTCGGGGCCGGCGAGGCGCGGGCGGCCCGAGTGGAGCTGGCCCCAGACCAGGCGGCGCAGGATCCAGTCCGAGGTGCGCGGCAGGAAGTGCGTGACGGTGGCGAGGACGCGCGCCGCGGCGCCGGCGAAGAGGTCGCGCGTCGGATGCCCGGCGGCGTGCAGGATCGCGCGCGCCACCACCTGCGGCGCGTACACCGGCGGCGGCAGGCTGGGCGCCTCGTCCATGTAGTTCTTCGCATGCGGCACGATCTGCGTGTCGATGCCCGAAGGCCGCACCAGGGTGACGGAGACCGGCGCGCGCGCGCGCTCGAGCTCCACGCGCAGCGCGTCGGTGAGGCCCATCACCGCGTGCTTCGATGCCGAGTACACGCCCATGAGCGGCACGGCATGCTCGGAGAGATCGCTGCCGACGTTGATGAGCGCGCCGCCGCGCTCCCTGAGGTGCTCCACCGCGATGCGCGAGCCGTGGAACACGCCCCAGAAATTGGTCTCGAACAGGCGCTTCGCGTCGGCGATGCCCACGTCCTCGACGCGGCCGTAGATGGTGACGCCCGCGTTATTCACCCAGGTATCGAACCCGCCGAAGCGCTCGAGCGCCGCGCCCGCCACGCGCCGCAGGTCGTCCTCGTTCGCGACATCCGCGACCACGTACAGCGCCTCGCGCCCCTGCGCCTGGAGCTCCTCGCACACCGCCTTGAGCGCGGCCTCGTTGCGCGAGGCGAGCACGAGGCGCGCGCCGCGCCGCGCGGCGAGCCGTGCGGTGGCGAGGCCGATGCCGCTCGAGGCGCCGGTAATGACGACGACCTGCTCGGCGAGCGGCTTGAGCCGGACCCGGGCCGGGTGGCGCATCGGCCCTACTTGGCCGCCGTGAGGCGCAGCACCTCGCCGTCCTCGTGCTCCGTAACGAGCCAGAGGGCGCCGTCGGGCGCCACCTGCACGTCGCGGATGCGGCGCCCGAGCTCGATCCATTCCTCCTCGACCACCTTGTCGCCTTCCACGCGCGTGCGAATGATGCCTTCGCCCTGCAGCGCGCCGTGGACGAGATCGCCTTTCCACGCCGGAAACTGCGCGCCGGCATAGAACACGAGGCCCGACGGGGCGGCGGTCTTCTCGAAGATGTGCACCGGCGGCTCCATGCCTTCGACGCGCCGGCCCTTGCCGAGCGGCGCGCCGGAGTAGTCCACGCCGCCGGTCTGGAAGGGCCAGCCGTAGTTGGCCCCGGGCCGCAGGCGGTTGATCTCGTCGCCGGCCTTGGGCCCGTGGTCGTTGAGCCACACTTCCTGCGTTTGCGGATGGACCGCGATGCCCTGCGGATTGCGGTGGCCGTAGGAGAAGATTTTGTCGTCTTTCTCGTCGTCCTTCACGAACGGGTTGTCCTTGGGCACCTGGCCGTCGTCGGTCACGCGAATGACGCTGCCGGCGTGATCCTCGGCGTCCTGCGCGCGCGAGATGTTGCGCCGCTCGCCGACGGTGATGAACAGCGTGCCGTCCCTCGGATGGAACACGAAGCGCCCGCCCCAGTGCAGCCCGCTCGAGTCGTGCCTGTTCATGGTGTAGACGGTCTCGACGTTCTCGAGCCTCGCCGCGCCGCCCTCCTCCACCAGCCGGCCGCGCACGACCGCGGTGCCGGCGCCCTCCTCGGAGGGCTGCGAAAGGCTCAGGTACACCAGCCGGTTCTCCGCGAACCGCGGATGCAGCGCGACGTGGAAGAGGCCTCCCTGGCTGCGGTCCGTCGGCCCTTCGTAGCGGAAGACCTCGGGCACATTCTCGACCGGCGGCGAGAGCTCGCCCTGCGGCGTGCCGATGCGAAGGCGGCCCGAGTTGCGCTCGGTGACGAGGAAACGGCCGTCGGGGAGCAGGGCGAGCCCCCACGGGTGCTCCAGGCCCTTGGCCACCGTCTGCACCTGCACGCGGTGCTTGGCGGACTCGACGGTGCGTTGCGCCAACGCGGGCGCCGCAGCCAGCACGGCCGCCAAGCCCGCCGCGAGAAAACCTGTGAACGTAAACATCGGACCTCCGTTCGGTTCAATGACTGCTCAGGCGACTCAGCGCCCGGCTGCGGCGCCTTCCCGGCCGTGCGGCAGCACCAGCTCGATGCGCCCATCGAGTTGCTGCGCGCTCGGCCCGCGCGCCTCGATGCGCTCCGCCTCCACCCCCTGGGCCACCAGCGCGTCGCGCACCGCGAGCGCGCGGTCGGTGAAGCCTTCCACGACCACGCGCTGCTCGGGCGCGTCGCGCAGGAACGCCGCGACCCGGTCAAGCTGCTTCACGCCCGGTCCCAGCGTAAGGACGATGCCGCGGTCGGTCTGCCGGGACTCGAGCCCCGGGACGTCGCGATGCAGGCGGTCGAGCTGCGCGTGCCGATCGCTCACGGGCGCCTCGACCGCGGGCTGCGGCGCGCAGCCGAGGGCGAGCGCCGCCGCCAGCGTCAGCGCGCACGGCAAGCGCCACCGCCCCCTCATCGCTCGGCTCCCGGCAGCGGCGCCAGGCGCGTGGCGCTCCAGGCCTTTTTCGCGCCGGCCGCGAGCTCGCCCGTCATGCGGTCGCCGTCGATGCGGCCGGTGTACTGGGCGCCGCCGAGCTTGAAGCGCGCCTCGGCGCCGTTCAGCCGGCCGTCGGTGAGCGCAACCGCCTTGCCGTTGGTCACCAGCGTGCCCAACAGGTGCTGGAAGCGCTGTCCCAGCACCAGGGTGCCTTGCGGCATCTGCCACACGCCCGCCGCCTTCGCCGGCACGATGTACAGGTACGCCGTGCACCAGGAGCCGCAGTCGCCCGTGGCGCGCTCGGTGTGGTCGTAGTCCCACTCGGGGATCTGGAAGCCGTTCACGACGATGCGGCTGCCGGGGCGCAGCGACAGGAAGTTCGGCGTGAGCTTGCGCATGTTCTCCGGCAGCAGGAAAAGGGCCAGCACCGACGCCTTCGAAATGTCGGCCTGATACATGTCGCCCTGGACGAAGCGCGCGAGGTGCCCGACCCCCGCCTTCTGCGCGAGCGCCTGCGCGTGCTTGACGAGGTCGGGGTTGTACTCGACGCCCAGGCCCGGCACGCCGCGCTTCGCCGCGGCGATGATCATGCGCCCGTCGCCCGAGCCGAGGTCCATGACGAAGTCCTTCGGCGTCACCTTCGCCACATCGAGCATCTTCTCGACCAGCACCTCGGGTGTGGGCACCCAGAC
>DATLGR010000204.1:0-11290 GCA_035540415.1 Burkholderiales bacterium
GCGCCGGCCGGCTCGCGGAGGCCGGCGCTTCGCTCGAGCGCGCCCTGCGCATCGAGCCGCGCAACCCGCGCCTGTGGCACGAGCTCGCGCGCGTGCGCCTCGCGCAGGGCCAGTTCGCCCAGGCCGAGCACCTCGCCGCGCGCTCCAACTCCTTCGCCGCCGGCGACGGCACGCTGCGCGCGCAGAACGACAAGCTCATTGCCGAGGCCCGCGCCGCGCGGCGCTAGCTTCAAAAGGCGATGTGCACCGACGGCGCGCTGCGCTTCGCCTCGCCGTGGTAGACGGCCTCGATGTTGTTGCCGTCGGGATCGAGCACGAAGGCGGCGTAGTAGGCGGGGTGATAGGGGCGCACGCCCGGCGCCCCGTTGTCCCGGCCGCCGTGCGCGAGCGCCGCGCGATAGAACGCATCCACCATCGCCCGGTCCCTCGCCTGGAACGCCAGGTGATGGCGGCCGGTAAGCTCGCCCTGCGCGGCCGCGCTCTGCGGGGTGGAGACGACGAGCTCGTCCGCCCAGAAATAACCGTCGCCGGCGCCCGCCATGGGAATCTCCAGGGCATCGAGCACGGCCCCGTAGAACACCTGGCTGCGCTGGAGGTCGCGCACGACGAGCTGGAGGTGGTCGATCAGACGGCCGCGATGCAGTTCGTGGATTTCCATCATTTCCTCCGGGTGTCGATTTTGCGCCCTTCCCGTTCGACCAGCTCCGAGAAAGGAGAATCCCATGTACGTGGACGGTTTCGTGTTGCCGGTGCCGAAGAACAAAATCCAGGCCTACCGCCGGATGGCGGCCCGGGCGGGCAAGGTGTGGATGGAACACGGCGCGCTCCAGTTCCGCGAGTGCGCCGCCGACGACGTGAAGCGGGGCCGGCTCACGTCGTTTCCGCGGAGCGTCAAGCTGAAGGGCGGCGAGACGGTGTTCTTCTCCTGGATCGTCTACAAGTCGCGCCGGCACCGCGACCAGGTGCTGAAGAAGGTGATGGCCGACCGGCGCATCGCCGAGTCGATGAAGGACCCGAAGAAGGTGCCGTTCGACGCGCGGCGCATGATCTACGGCGGGTTCAAGGTGCTGGTCGACCTGTGACGCCCGCACATGATCAGGCGTGCTGGTCGGGGCGCGTGACGGGGGGCTGAACGGACCACTCGGCCGGCTCGTCGTCGGTGTCGGCGGCTGCCTCCGATGCGTCCGCGTGGACCTTGCCCGCCTTGTGGTGCACGGGCGCGTAGATCGCATAGACCTGCATCGGCTCCTGCCCGATGTTGGTGACGTTGTGCCAGGTGCCCGCCGGAATGAGGACGCACCAGCCGTCGGAGACTTCGCGGTCGTAGGTGAGCTGGTCCTTCGACTTGCCGATCTGGGCGCGGCCCCGGCCGGCGTCGAGCCGGATGAACTGGTCGGTCTCCGGGTGCATTTCAAGCCCGATGTCGCCGCCGACGGGAATCGACATGAGCGTCACCTGGAGGTAGCGGCCGCTCCAAACCACGGTCCGGTAGTTGCGGTTGTCAAGGGTGGCCTGCTCGAGATCGAACGCCTGGGGCTGCGGGCCGATGTCTTTCACGGTCACTGGGGGCTCCTCTTCAGCGGATGTCTCCGATGGACCCGCCGCGGGCGGAAAAAATCCGGCATGCCGGTTGCAAAGGCACGCGCATGTGGCATCGCGAGGCGGTGATCTACCAGGTCTACCCGCTGTCGTTCCAGGACGCGAACGGCGATGGCAAGGGCGACCTGCCCGGCCTGCGCCGCCGGCTCGATTACCTGCAATGGCTCGGCGTGGATGCCGTGTGGCTGTCGCCCATCTTTCCCTCCCCCATGAAGGACTGCGGCTACGACGTCGCCGACTACTGCGGCATCGCGCCTCAGTTCGGCACGCTCGCCGACTTCGACGCGCTGCTCGCCGACCTGCACGCGCGCAGCATGAAGCTGATCCTCGACTTCGTGCCCAACCACACCTCGGCGGAGCATCCCTGGTTCCGCGAAAGCCGCGCCTCGCGCGACAACCCGCGGCGCGACTGGTACCTCTGGCGCGATCCGGCGCCCGGCGGCGGCCCGCCCAACAACTGGCTGAGCAACTTCGGCGGCAGCGCCTGGACGCTCGACGAGCGCACCGGCCAGTACTACTACCACGCCTTCCTTGCGGAGCAGCCCGACCTCAACTGGCGCAACCCCGCGGTGCGCGCCGCGATGTACGACGTGCTGCGCTTCTGGCTCGAGCGCGGCGTCGACGGCTTTCGCGTCGACGTGCTGTGGCACCTCATGAAGGACGCGCGGTGGCGCGACAACCCGCCCAATCCCGCGGTCCGGCCCGGGGACCCGTCCGTCAAGCGCCTGCTCGAGGTGCACTCCGCGGACCAGCCCGAGATCTTCGAGGTGCTGAGCGAGATGCGCCGCGTGGTCGACGCCTATCCCGCGCGCGTGCTGATCGGCGAGATCTACCTGCCGCTCGAGCGGCTGGTGGCCTACTACGGGCGCGCGGGAAGCGGGGTGCACCTGCCGTTCAACTTCCACCTCATCCTCACCGCCTGGAACGCCGCCGAAATCGCGCGCCTCATCGCCGAGTACGAGCGGCTGGTGCCGCCCGGCGAATGGCCCAACTGGGTGCTCGGCAACCACGACCAGCGCCGCATCGCCACCCGCGTGGGCGCGGCGCAGGCGCGCGTCGCGGCGATGCTGCTGCTCACGCTGCGCGGCACGCCCACGCTGTACTACGGCGACGAGCTCGGCATGGAGGATGTGCCGGTTCCGCCGGAGCAGGCGCGCGACGCGTGGACGGCGCGAGAGCCCGGCATCGGCGTCGGCCGCGACGCACAGCGCACGCCGATGCAGTGGGACGGCTCGCCGCACGCCGGCTTCACCACCGGCACGCCGTGGCTGCCCGTGGGTTCCTCGTACGCCCGGGTGAACGTGCAGGCCGAGCGCGAGGATCCGGCGAGCATGCTTTCGCTGCACCGCGCCCTCATCGGCCTGCGCCGCGCGCGCCGCGTCCTGGTCACGGGGGCGAAGCGGCTCGTCGAGGCGCCGCCCGATGTCCTCGCGTACGAGCGCAGCGAAGGCGGCGAGCGCCTCCTCGTCGCGCTGAACTTCAGCCGCGAGCCGCGCGCGCTGCCCCTTGCCGCCGGGCAGGTGCTGCTTTCGACCCACGCGGACCGGGCCGGCGCGCGCCTCGCCGGACGGCTCGACCTGCGCGGCGACGAAGGCGTGATCGTGGACCTGTCCGGGTAGCCGATCACCATGCAGCCGCCCAAGGTCGTGCTCGTTCTCTCGGGGGGCCTCGCGCTCGGCGCCTACCAGGCCGGCGCGTACGCCGCGCTTCACGCGCACGGCACACGGCCCGAGCACCTCGCCGGGGTCTCCATCGGGGCAGTGAACGCCGCCCTGATCGCGGGCGGCGAGCCGAGGGACGAAGTCGAGCGCCTGCGCGCGTTCTGGGATGCCGCCCGGCTCGAGCCCCTCTCCAGCCCGGCCGACTGGATGCTGGCCGATACGGGGCCCTGGCGATACGGCCGCAACTGGCTCAGCGTGCTGCAGGCGCGCGCGCTGGGCAATGCCGCGGTCTTTCGCCCGACGCTGGGAAGCGCAACCGCGATCTACGATCTCGCGCCGCTCCGAGCGACGATGGAACGCCTGGTGGACTTTCGCCGCTTGAACGATGGCGCCATGCGCATCGCCGTGCTGGCCACGGACCTCGACGCCGGCGTGGAGGTCGTCTTCGATACCGGCAAGGGCGAGCGCATCGGCCTTGAGCACGTGCTCGCGAGCTGCGGGTTCCTGCCGGAGTTCCCGCCGGTCGAGATCGACGGTCGGCTGCTCGGCGACGGCGGGCTCACCGCGAATGCGCCCGTGGAGCCGGCCCTGCTCGGCCACGGCGGGGGGCGTGACGTGCTGTGCTTCGTGGTCGATCTGTTCCCGGCCGACGGGCCGCGCCCCGCCACCCTTGAGCAGGCGGCGGCGCGGCGCGTGGACCTCCTGCTCGGCGCGCAAACCCGCCAGGCGCTGCGGCGCCTGGAGCGTGAGCACCGCCTGCGGCCCGACGGCGAGCGGCCGCGGGTGAAGATCCTGCACCTGCGCCACCGCGCCGGGCCGCGCGAGGCTGCGCCCGAGAAGCACTTCGATTTCTCGCGAGCCACGCTCGCCGAGCGCTGGGAGGCCGGCTGCCTCGACATGGCCGAGGCCATCGCCCTTGCGGCCGGGGACGGCCACCCGCAGACGCGGGGCAGCCGCGGCGTGCTGCTCTCCAGCTGGTCCTGAGCGGGCGGGCACGGCGCTTGCGCGCGCGGGGAACACCCCCGAGGGATCCGGCCATGCTACCCAATCGCGAAGGACAGAAGGTACCCCAGGCGACATTCCGCGTGCACGGCGAGACCGGCGAGTGGAAGACCGTCACCACCGACGACATCTTCAAGGGCAAGACCGTGGTGGCGTTCGCGCTGCCCGGGGCGTTCACGCCCGTGTGCTCGGCCAACCACGTGCCGCGCTACCACGAGCTCGCGCCCGCGTTCTTCGCCAACGGCGTCGACCGCATCGTGTGCATCTCGGTGAACGATGCCTACGTGATGGAGGAATGGGCGCGCACCCAGGACTGCGGCAACGTCACCATGCTGCCCGACGGCAACGGCGAGTTCACCGAGAAGATGGGCATGCTGGTGGACAAGTCCGACGTCGGCTACGGCAAGCGCTCCTGGCGCTATTCGATGCTGGTGAAGGACGGCGTGATCGAGAAGATGTTCGTCGAGCCCGAGAAGCCGGGCGACCCGTTCGAGGTGTCCGACGCCGACACGATGCTCGCCTACATCAACCCCAAGGCGAAGAAGCCCGACCAGGTGGCGATCCTCACCCGCGAAGGGTGCGGCTACTGCGCCAAGGCGAAGAAGCTGCTGAAGGAGCTGGGGTTCTCGTACGCGGAGGTGAAGCTCGACCACGCCGACCGCTCGACCGTGGTCGGGGCGATCACCGGCGGCGGCACGGTGCCGCAGGTGTTCATCAACGGAAAGCTCATCGGCGGCCTGGAAGAGCTCGAGCGCTGGGCGAAGAAGGCGGCGTAGCGCAGCCGTTGGTGTAGACTCCGCTGGCCTGCGGCGCACCGCGCTCGCGCCGCGGCCCCGTGCCGTCGCGCCTGCGTTGATTCCCGTCGTTCCTGCCGGATCCCATCCATGACGCCGTTCTTTACTCGCCTGAAACTCGCCTTCAAGGCGTTCTTCCTCATCCTCATCAAGGACCGGCTGCCCGCGGAGCTGGCGCCGGCGCCCGGACCGGAACCCGCGCCGGCGAGCGAGCCCGCGGCGCCGGAGCCGACCGCCGCGCAGCTGCTCGCGGTGCTGCAGCGCGACGGGCGGCTCGTCGACTTCCTGATGGAAGACATCGCGCCGTACGGCGATGCGCAGGTGGGCGCCGCGGTGCGCCCGGTGCATGCCGGCTGCCGCCAGGCGCTCGAGCAATACGTGACGCTCGCGCCGGTGCTCGAGGCGAGCGAGGGAAGCCGCGTCACCATCGAGGCCGGCACCGACGCCGCCCGCGTGAAGCTGCTGGGCAACGTCGCCGGCCAGCCGCCGTTCAGCGGCGTGCTGCGGCATCGCGGCTGGCAGGTGAGCCGCGCCGCGCTGCCCGCGCTCGCGCCGAGCGGCCGGGTGATCGTCGCGCCCGCCGAAGTGGAAGTCTCCTAGCGCATGGACCGCCGCTCCGTCATCGGCATCGACCTCGGGACCACCAACTGCGCGCTCGCGCGCCGCGACGCCTCGGCCCCCGACGAGCACCGGCCCATCGAGGTGCAGCCGATCGCGCAGCTCGTCAATCCCGGCGAGGTGGCCGAGCGTGCGCTCCTGCCCTCGTTCCTCTACGTCCCGGGCGCCATGGATTTCCCCGAGGGCACGACCAGGCTCCCCTGGGACGCGCGCCCCCGGTACATCGTCGGCGAGCTCGCCCGCAACCGCGGCGCCGAGAACGCCGCGCGCGTGGTCGCTTCCGCCAAGTCCTGGCTCTCGCACGGCGGCGCGCAGCGCACGGCGCCGATCCTGCCGTGGGGCGCGCCCGAGGAGGTGACGAAGCTCTCGCCGGTGGAGGCCTCGGCCGAGTACCTGCGCCACCTCGCCGCGGCCTACGACGCGGCCGGCGCACCCGGCGAGGCGCTCGCGCGCCAGGAGGTGCTCCTCACGGTTCCGGCGTCGTTCGACGAGGAGGCGCGCGAGCTGACGCTGCGCGCCGCGCAAAGCGCGGGCTTCGAGCAGGTCACGCTGCTCGAGGAGCCGCAGGCCGCCTTCTACGCCTGGCTCGACGCCGAGGGCGAGCACTGGCGCCGCAGGATCCGCGTGGGCGATCTCGTCCTGGTATGCGACATCGGCGGGGGCACCACCGACTTCTCGCTCATCGCCGTGTCCGAGCGC
Organism: Burkholderiales bacterium; assembly: GCA_035540415.1. Taxonomy (GTDB): domain Bacteria; phylum Pseudomonadota; class Gammaproteobacteria; order Burkholderiales; family SG8-39; genus SCGC-AG-212-J23. The sequence continues at coordinate 6,374 of DATLGR010000204.1, forward strand.
GAGGGCGACCTCGCGCTCGAGCGCGTGGCGGTCGGCGATCACATCCTGCTCGGCGGCGACAACATGGACCTCGCGCTCGCGCGCCTGGTGCAGCAGCGCCTCGAGGCGGACGGCCACCGCCTCGACACGCGCCAGCTCCAGTCGCTGTGGCACCAGTGCCGCGCGGCGAAGGAGGCGCTGCTCGGCGATCCCGCGGCCGCCGAGCGGCCGCTGACCCTGCTCGGCTCGGGCTCCCGGCTGATCGGCGGCACGATCAAGACGTCGCTTTCGCGCGAGGACGTCGATCGCACGCTGCTCGAGGGCTTCTTTCCCGTGGTCGCGGCGAGCGAGATGCCGGCGCGGGCGCGGCGCGTGGGGCTGCAGGAGCTGGGGCTGCCGTACGCGGCCGATCCGGGCATCACGCGCCATCTCGCGCGCTTTCTCTCCCGCCAGGCCTCCGCCGCGGCGGAGTTCCCCGTGCGGCGCGGAAAGAGCGGGCTCGCCTGCCCCACGCATCTCCTCTTCAACGGCGGCGTCCTGAAGGCGCCGGCGCTGCAGGGGCGCATCGTCTCGGTGCTGAACCGCTGGCTCGCCGACGAGGGCTTCGACCCGGTCACCGTGCTCGGCGCGGCGGACCTCGATCACGCGGTGGCGCGCGGCGCGGTGTACTACGGCATGGCGCGCCGCGGCCGCGGCATCCGCATCCGCAGCGGCGCCTCGCGCAGCTACTACATCGGCATCGAGAGCGCCATGCCCGCGGTGCCCGGCCTTCCCGCGCCGCTCAAGGCGCTCTGCGTCGTGCCCTTCGGCATGGAGGAAGGCACCTCCACGAGGATTGCCCAGCGCGAGTTCGGGCTCGTCGTGGGCGAGCCGGCCGAGTTCCGCTTCCTGAGCTCGACGGTGCGCAAGGACCCGGCCGGCGCGCTGATCGAGGACTGGGGCGACGAGCTCGAGGAGCTCGGGCCGCTGGAAGTCACGCTCGAGCTGCCGGGCCGCGAGGACACGGTGGTGCCGGTCGCGCTCGAGAGCCACGTGAGCGAGGTCGGCACGCTCGAGCTCTGGTGCGTCGCGCGCGAGGCGAGCCACCGCTGGAAGCTGGAGCTCAACATCCGCGAGCCGGCCGCGTAGTGGCGCCGCGCGTCGTCGGCATCGACCTCGGCACGACCAACTGCGCCGTCGCCTGGATCGAAGCCGGCGCCGCGCCGGCGCACGCCGAGCCGCAGATCTTCCCGATCGCGCAGCTCGTCGCGCCCGGCGAGGTCGCCGCGCGCGGCACGCTGCCCTCGTTTCTGTACTTCCCGACCGACGAGGAGCGCGCGAGCGGCACGATGGCGCTCCCCTGGGACGCGGCGCCGGAGGTGACCGGCGGCGTGCTCGCGCGCGAGCACGGCGCGCTGGTGCCGGCGCGCCAGGTGTCCTCGGCGAAGTCCTGGCTCTCGAATCCGGCGGTCGATCGCCGCGCGGCGATCCTGCCCTGGACCGCCGAGGGCGCGGCGCGGCTCTCGCCGGTCGAGGCCTCCGCGCGGCTGCTCGCGCACCTGCGCGAGGCGTGGAACCTTGCGCACGCCGGCGACGCAGCGCTGCGGCTCGAGGCGCAGGACGTCGTGCTCACCGTGCCGGCCTCGTTCGACGAGGAGGCGCGCGAGCTCACGGTCGAGGCGGCCGCGGCCGCCGGGCTCGAGCGGCTCACGCTGCTCGAGGAGCCGCTCGCCGCGGTGTACGCCTGGATCGCGTCGCACCCGGAGGAGCGCCGGCACACGTTCGCCGACGGGCAGCAGCTGCTCGTGTGCGACGTGGGCGGCGGCACCAGCGACTTCAGCCTGCTGCGCGCCGCGCTCGCGGCCGGCCATGCCAGCTTCGAGCGCACCGCCATCGGCGAGCACCTGCTGCTCGGCGGCGACAACGTCGACCTCGCGCTCGCCGCCCGGGTCGAGCCGAAGCTCGGCGGCGCCCGGCTCACCCTCACGCAGCGCCAGGCGCTGCGCCGCCAGTGCAGCGCGGCGAAGGAACGGCTGCTCGCCGAGGGCGCACCCCCGCGCGTCGCGATCACCGTGCTGGGCGCCGGCCGCGGCGTCGTCGGCGGCGCGCTCAGCGCCGAGCTCACGCGCGAGGAGACGCTCGCGACGCTGGAGGAGTTCCTGCCGCTCGTGCCGCGCGAGGCGCGGCCCGGGCGGCCCATGCGCGGCGGCCTGCGCGAGCTCGGGCTGCCCTACGAGAGCGATCCCGCGGTCACCCGGCATCTCGCCGCGTTCCTTGCCCGCGCCGCGCGCGCCGCGGGTGCCGGCGAGGCGCTGGTGCGCCCCGATGCGGTCCTCTTCAACGGCGGCTTCTTCACGCCGCCGCTCGCGCGCGAGCGCATCCTCGATGCGCTCGCTTCCTGGTTCGGCGCGCGCCCGCGGGTCCTCGTCAACAACGCGCCGGAGGCGGCGGTCGCGATCGGTGCGGCCTTCTATGGAGGCCTGCGGCGCCACGCGGCGGCGGCGACCGGCCTCCTGATCCGCGCCGGCAGCCCGCGCGCCTACTACATCGCGGTTCAGGACGGGGAAGGCGCGAGCGCCGTCTGCGTGATGCCGCGCGGCACCCAGGAAGGCACGCGCCTCGCGCTGGATCGCGAGCTGACCGTGATCGCGAACCAGCCGGCCGCGTTCACGCTGATGAGCTCCACCGAGCGCGCCGACCAGGCGAACGCTCTCGTCGCCTTCGGGCCCGGCGAGGAGGTGCACCGGCATGCGCCGCTCGTCACCGCGCTGCGCTACGGCCAGCGCTCGCGCCGCGTCCCGATCGCCGTGCGCCTCACGGTGCTCTTCACCGAAGTGGGCACGCTCGAGCTCTGGTGCGAATCGCAGGCGACCGAGCATCGCTGGCGCCTGCAGTTCAACCTGCGTGCGCAGGAGGCGATCGAGCCGCAAGCCGCGGAGGCGGCGGCCGACCAGGTCGTCATCGCGGACGAGGCGATCGAGCGCGCGCAGGCGCTCCTGCGCGCAGCCTTCCGGCCGCCGGCCGCCGGCCGCGTCGACTCGCTGATGGGCGAGCTCGAGAACGCGCTCGGGCACGGCAAGCAGGCCTGGCCGCTGCCGGTCATCCGCCGGCTCGCCGACGTCCTGCTCGAGCTGCGCGAGGGCCGCCGCATCACCGCTCGCCACGAGGCGCGCTGGCTGAACCTCACCGGCTTCTGCCTGCGGCCCGGCTTCGGGACCTCGCTCGACCCGTTCCGCGTCGGCGAGGCGCGCAAGGTGTACGCCGCCGGCCTCGCGCACCCGCGCGACGTGCAGTGCCAGGTCGAGTGGCTGATCCTGTGGCAGCGCGTCGCGGCCGGCTTCGCGGCGAGCCAGCAGCAGGAGCTCGCCAACCGCCTCGCCGGCACGCTGGGCCTGGGCGCGCGCAAGGCCCCGCGCATGAACCCGCAGATGGTGCGCGAGACCTGGCGCCTGCTCGCCGGGCTCGAGCGGCTGGAGCGCGCGCGCCGCGCGCGCCTGGGCGACGAGCTGCTCGCGCGCCTGCGGCGCGAGCCGCAGAACGACAGCTTCGTGTGGGCGCTCGGCCGCTTCGGCGCGCGCGTGCCCTTCTACGGCCCCTTGAGCTCGGTGGTGGCGCCGGAAGCCGCCGAGCGCTGGCTCGACGCGCTCATCGCCCTGAAGAGCCCCCGCCCCGAGGCCTGGGCGGCGATCGCGAGCCTCGCGGTCAAGACCGACGACCCCGCGCGCGACGTCTCCGCCGAGGCGCGCGAGCGCGCCATCGCCGCCCTCGAGGCGGCCGGCGCCTCCGCCGACGCCGTGCGCGCCGTGCGCGAGCCCGCGCCCGTCGACCGGCTGCGCGGCGCGCGCATCTTCGGCGAGGCGCTGCCCGAAGGCCTGCGGCTGTAGCGGCGGCTAGAGACCCAGCGCGGCGAGTGTCAGCTTTCCGAGCTCGCGGCGCAGGCGCCGCTGCAAGGCGGCGGACTCGCGGCGGCCGGCCAGGTTCTTCAGCTCGAAGGGGTCCTTCTCGAGGTCGTACAGCTCGTCGAGCTCGCTGTCCCGGCCGCGGTTGATCCAGCGGATGTACTTGTAGCGGTCGGTGCGCACGGCACGGTAGGTCATGCCGACGAGCCACGGCATCGCGTTCTCGGCCCAGTACTCGACAAGCACGGACTTTCGCCACGGCACGCGCCGGCCCGAGAGCAGCGGCAGCAGCGAGCGGCCCTGGACGTGGGGTCCCGGCCGTCCGCCCGCGAGCTCGATAAGCGTCGGCGCGATGTCCTGGCAGATGACGAGGTGGCGGAGGCGGGTTCCGGCCTTCACGCGGCGCGGATAGCGCAGCACGAAAGGCGAGCGGATCCCTTCCTCGTAGGCGAACCGCCGGTCCGGGCCGAGCCCATGCTCGCCGAAGAAGTAGCCGTTGTCGCCGAGAAAGAGAATCGCGGTGTCGTCGAGCTGACCGGTGCGCTCGAGCGCCTCGAGGATTCGGCCGACGCCCTCGTCGACCGAGGCCATCATGCGCGCGCGCTCGCGAATCTCCTCCTGCCCGCCAGAGCCGAGGATCTCGAGGAATGCGCGCGAGCGATCGCTCCTACGCAGCTGCATCGCCTCGGCCCACGCCGGCTTGTCGCGCACGACCTGCTCGGGCGCGAGCATGTTCGGCTTGCGCGGGAACACCGCGCCCTCGTAGAGACCGCGGTGCCGCTCGGCGGGAACGTAGCCGATCATCGTCGCGGTGCCGTCGGCCGCCTGCTCCGCGTCGGGGTGCACCGCCTTGTGCGCGAGGAACAGCGACCACGGCTTGCGCCGCCGCACGCCCACCGACTCTACGGCAAGGTCGTTCAGCAGGTCCGAGATGTACCCCTTCTGCTTCACGTATTCGCCGTCCACGTTGAAGACGGGATCGACGATCCGGCCGTGGCCGTCGAAGCTCACCCAGCGGTCGTAGCCCGGGCGCGGCTTCCCGTCGTTTCCCATGTGCCAC
>DATLGR010000205.1:0-11182 GCA_035540415.1 Burkholderiales bacterium
AGCAGGAACACCGGCACCGCGAAGCCGACCAGGAAGGGCAGGAGATCGACGAGGTCGCGCAGCCAGGTCTGACCGGCCCGCGAGACGAGCCACAGCCGCACCCCGAGCGAGGCCAGGGTGAACAGCACCGTGGGCACCAGGAACCACGCCGCGCTCGCGCCGCCGCGCGCCGCGAGCCGGGCGCTGAAGAACGACACCGCCGCCACCAGCGCCACGGCGAGGACCCCGGCGGCCGCGCCGAACGCCGTGTGCAGCTGCACCCCGAGGTGGTAGACCACGAGCAGCACGATCGTCAGCACCACCAGGCGCCGCAGCCACAGGTCGCTCATGCCGGGGGCTTCTTCTTCAGCAGCTTGCCGAGCCCCGCCAGCGGCTTATGCGTGGCCGCCCGGGCTTCGGGCGCCGGCAGCTCGCCCGCCTTCGCGTCCTCCACGCGCGCATGCTCGTTCTCGTGGCAGTAGATGCACAGGAGCTCCCAGTTCGAGCCGTCGGGCGGGTTATTGTGATGGTCGCCGTCCTTGTGGTGCACGGTGAGCTCGCGCACCCGCTTGCCGTCGAACTCGCGCGCGCAGCGCGCGCAGATCCACGGCAGGATGCGAAGCGCCTGCTCGCGGTACGATTGCGTCCCCATGGGGTGAGAGCTTATACCCTGCCCCGATCCCAGAACCCTCGAGGAGAACATGCTCGCCCGTGTCCTGCTGTCCGTGGCGCTCCTGGCCGGAACCGCCCAGGCGCTCGCCCAGGCCTACCCCGCCCGTCCGGTGCGCGTCATCGTCGCTTTCGCCCCTGGCACCACCTCCGACATCATCGGCCGCCTGTTCGCCGAGCGCCTCGGCCAGGCCATGGGTCAGCCCTTCGTGGTCGAGAACCGCACCGGCGCCGGCGGCACCATCGGCGCCGAGGCGGTCGCGAAGGCGCCGCCCGACGGCTACACGCTGCTCGTGTCGACCGCCGCGCTGCCGGTGAGCGCGCACGTCTATCCGAACCTCAAGTACGACACGGCGAAGGACTTCGCCTCGATCACGGTGATCTCGCACTCGCCGCTGCTGCTCGCGGCGAACCTCGACTTCCCCCCGCGCACCGTCCAGGAGCTCATCCGCTACGCCCGCGCGAATCCCGGCAAGGTGAACTTCGGCTCGGCCGGCGTGGGCACCTCGCACCACCTCACCGGCGAGAAGCTCAAGCTCGACACGGGCATCGACATGCAGCACGTGCCCTACAAGGGCTCGGGGCCGGCGCACATCGACCTCATGGGCGGGCAGATCCAGATCATGTTCGACAACATCGTCGCGCTCATGCCGCACGTGAAGGCGGGCAAGGTGCGCGCGCTGGCGGTGTCGAGCGCGAAGCGCCATGCGCTGCTGCCCGACGTGCCGAGCCTGCAGGAGGCGGGCGTGAAGGACTTCGAGACGGTGGCCTGGTTCGGCCTCGTGGCGCCGGCGGCCACGCCGCGCGACATCGTGCAGCGTCTCAACGCCGAGACCGTCAAGGTGCTCGGCCAGCCCGACGTGCGCAAGCGCCTGGTCGACGCCGGCTCCGACATCATCGGCAACGCGCCCGAGGCCGCCGACCGGTTCCTGCGCGAGGAAGTGGACAAGTGGGGCACGGTCGTCCGCGCCGCGAAGGTCACGCCGAACTAGGCGCCCCCTACGGCGCCTGGGAGCGCGAGTACCTCGCCGCCTTTCCCGAGCTCGGCGCGGTGCTCGCGCGCATGGTCGAGCTCACGACGGCGCAGCTCGCCGAGCCGCAGCAGGACATCCTGCACAACCGGCTGTGCGCGGCGCTCGTGTGGCGCATGGGGCGCGAGGCGGGGCTCGAGGCGCCGCGCCTGCGGCTCGCCCTCATCGCCGATCTCTTGCACAACGTGGCGAAGGAGGACCCGCGGGCGCTGCTCAGCGCGCGCGAGGTCCTCGAGCGCTCGGCGACGATGGTCGGGCGCCTGCGCGCGGCAGGCTACTTCCGCTCCTCGCCCGTGTTCTGGTCGCGGCCGAGCCTCTTCGACAACCCCAGGATCGGCGCCAACCGCGCGCTCGTGCACCACGTCACCGGCGCGCTCGAAGCCGAGCGCCTGATGGACGAGCTCGGCGGCTTCTCGCGCGCCGAGATCGACGAGGTGCAGGCGGCCATCCTCGCGCATTCCACCGGCTACCACTACCTGCGCGAGGCGGTCGACGCCGAGGCGCGCGCCCCCGGCGCCTGGCGCGCGCTCTTCCCCGAGCCCGAGGCGGCGCCCGAGGTGCTGGCGCACGACGCCGACCTCGTCTCGCAGTTCGTGCCCGAGACGGTGCTGCCGGCGCAGTCGAAATGGCGGCGCCTTGCGCGCGAGCGCTGGGGCGCGACGAGCGCCAAGCAGGAGGCGCGCATCATCGGCGAGATCCTCGCGCGCCTGAAGGACGAGGCGCGCTCGGCGCTCGGCCGGCGGCTTGCCCAGGAACATTGGGCGGCGCTGGAAGCCCAACTGAAGGCGATTTCCTGATGCTGAGCCTCGAGCCCCTGCACCCCCTGTTCGCCGCGCACGCGCGCGGCCTCGACCTGCGCGAGCCCCTCGCCCCCGCCGCCGTGGCGGCGATCGAGGCCGCGATGGACCGCTACGCGGTGCTCGTCTTCCGCGACCAGCCGCTCAGCGAGGCGCAGCAGATCGCACTCGCGCGGCACTTCGGCCCGCTCGACGCGGGCCTGCGCAAGGCGACCGGCGCCGCCACCCGCTTCCAGTACGACGAGCTGATCGACATCGGCAACATCGCGCTCGACGGCGCGGTGGCGCCGAGCGCCGACCGCAAGCTGATCGGCCAGCTCGCGAACCAGCTCTGGCACTCCGACAGCAGCTTCCAGGACCTGCCGGTGAAGTACTCCATGCTCTCGGCCGTGACGGTGCCCGACGAGGGCGGCGAGACGCAGTGGTGCGACCTGCGCGCCGCCTACGACGAGCTGTCCGAGGGCCTGCGGCGCCTCGCCGAGGCGCACCGCGCGCTCCACAGCGCCTTTCATTCGCGCCTGCTGCTGGGCGACGAGCAGTACACCCGGGCGCAGATCGAGCGCTTCCCGCCGGTGGAGCGCGCGCTCGTGCACGTGCACCCGGGCTCGGGCCGCAAGGTGCTCTTTCCCAGCGTGCACATCGAGCGGGTGATCGGCATGAGCGTGCCCGAGGGACGCCTGCTGGTGGCCGAGCTCCTCGAGCACTGCACCCAGCCGCGCTTCGTCTACACCCACGCCTGGCGCGCCGGCGACTACGTCATGTGGGACAACCGCGCCACCCTGCACCGCGGCCGCCGCTACGACCTCTCGCGCCGCCGCGACCTGCGCCGCACCACCACCCTCGAAGCCCAGCCCGAACACCGGGGTCAGACCCCGCGCTGACCGCATGGCGCTCCTGACGCTGCTCAAAGGCGAGCTCGCCTACGGCGACCTGCCGCTGCTCGACGAGGCGGCGTTCAGCCTCGAGGCGGGCGAGCGCATCGGGCTCATCGGGCGCAACGGCACCGGCAAGTCGTCGCTGCTCGCGGTGATCGCGGGGCGCGCGGCGCTGGACGACGGCGAGCTGCGCGCGCGCGAGGGGCTCTCGGTCGCGCTGGTCGAGCAGGAGCCGGCGCTGCCGCCCGCGGCGACGCTGCGCGAGAGCCTGCTGGCGCGCGCGGCGGTGCGCGAGCCGCACAGGCTCGAGCGCTTCCTCGACCTCTTCGGGGTGGATCCGCAGGCCGCGCCGGACACCGCCTCGGGCGGCGAGCGCAAGCGCGCGGCGCTCGCGCTCGCCTTCGCGCTCGAGCCGGAGCTGCTGCTGCTCGACGAGCCCACCAACCACCTGGACATCGAGGGCATCGTGCAGCTCGAGGCGCAGCTCCTGCGCCAGGGCGCGGCGATCGTGGTGACGCACGACCGCGCCTTCCTCGACCGCGTCGCCACGCGCATCGTCGAGCTCGACCGCGGGCGGCTCCTCTCCTATCCCGGCAACTACTCGCGCTACGAGGCGCTGAAGAGCGCCGAGCTCGCCGCCGAGGCGGTGGCGGCGCGCAAGTTCGACCGCTTCTGGGCGCAGGAGGAGGCCTGGATCCGCAAGGGCATCGAGGCGCGGCGCACGCGCAACGAGGGCCGCGTGCGGCGCTTGGAGCGCCTGCGCGAGGCGCGCGCCGCGCGCCGCAGCCGCGCCGGCCACGTGAAGCTCGCGATCGGCGAGGGCGCGCGCTCGGGCAAGCTGGTGTGCGAGCTCACCGGCGTGTCGAAGCGCTTCGCCGGCCGGCCGATCGTCGAGGGGCTCGATTTCCTCGTGAGCCGGGGCGACCGCATCGGCCTCATCGGGCCGAACGGCGCGGGCAAGACCACGCTCATTCGCCTCATGCTCGGCACGCTCGCGCCCGACGCGGGCACGGTGCGCCTCGGCACCAACGTGCAGCCAGCGTACTTCGACCAGATGCGCGAGGCGCTCGACCCGGAGAGCTCGGTCGCCGAGACCATCAGCCCGGGCTCGGAATGGATCGAGACCGCCGCCGGGCGCAAGCACGTCATGAGCTACCTCGGCGACTTCCTCTTCCCGCCGCGGCGCGTGAGCGCGCCGGTGCGCATGCTCTCGGGCGGCGAGCGCAACCGGCTGCTGCTCGCGCGGCTCTTCGCGCGCCCGGCAAACGTGCTGGTGCTGGACGAGCCCACCAACGACCTCGACATCGAGTCGCTCGAGCTCCTCGAGGCCGCGCTGCAGGACTACGGCGGCACGCTCCTGCTCGTGTCCCACGATCGCGCCTTCCTCGACAACGTGGTGACGCAGATCCTCGCCGCCGAAGGCGAGGGCCGCTGGAAGGAGTATGCCGGCGGCTACAGCGACTACGTGCGCCAGCGGCCGCCGCCGCCGGAGGCGGCCCCGAAAAAGGAGACCGCGGCGCGCGAGCGCCGAAAAGCCAAGCTGTCCTACAAGGAGACGCGCGAGCTCGAGGCGCTGCCCGGCGAGATCGAGGCGCTCGAGGACGAGAGCCGCATGCTGGCGCAAAAGATGGCGGCGCCCGACTACTACCGCCAGCCGCCCGAGGCGCTGCGCGCCGACCAGGCGCGCGCCGCCGAGATCGAGGCGCTCCTCATGGCGAAGCTCGAGCGCTGGGAGGCGCTCGAAGCGAGGGCGGCGGCCGCGTCCTGAGCGCGCCGCGCTTCAGCCGACGCAGCCCTCTTCGGTGAATTTCACGCGCGCCACCGCGCCGTACTTGTTCGCATAGCCGGCGAGCAGCTCCTCGTCGCGCCACCACCAGCGTTTCGCGTTGGTCATCAGCCCGGACTTGAACTCGATGCCGTGGGGCAGCTCGACGCTCGGGCGGATCACGCTGCCATCCGGATAGCTGAGCAGCTCGCTCTCGGCTTCGCCGACACCCTCGACCCGCACGCGGCCCTTGCCTTCGCGCAGGTCGAAATCGATGCGGACCGTCCGGGTGGGCAGCCAGCGCTCGACCAGCTCGGCGCCGAACAGCTGGAAGATGCCGCCGCCCGCCTTGCCGGTGCCGATCGCCTCGAGCGCTTCGCGCTGCGCGGGGCTGGCGCGCTCGTCGACGTAGGCGCGCGCGACGCCATGGCCCTGCTCGACCGCCCCGGGGAAGCTGTAGTACAGGGCGAACCGGGTGCCATCGAGCGAGGTCGCGCCATAGCGGCCTTGCGCGATGCTCCAGGCGCCCCAGCCCATGCAGCGGCCCTCCGTCGGGCGTGCGTTGAAGTTGCACGGGCAGCCCCAGTCGCAGTTGCAGGCCGTGAAGTAGTCGCCCTCGAAGCTCCATCCGGTCATGCCGGCCTCCTCATCCGTTCAGGAAAAAAATCGCCGCGCCCCACAGCACGAGCAGCGCGCCCGCCGTCCGGCCGATGCGCTCGCCGGCCGGGAGGCATTTCTCCACGAGCACGAAAAGCGCAACCGGCACGATCCACAGCAGATTCATGGCGCCGCCCACGAACAGCAGCGCCATCAGCAGCCAGCAGCAGCCCAGGCACAGCAGCCCATGGTGAAGCCCCATGCGCAAGGCACCGCCGGCGCCGGCACGCCAGTGCGCCGCCAGGAACGCCAGCGGCGATCGGCACGCCACCAGGCAGCCGCTCTTGAGGGGCGAAAACTGGTAGGCGCCGGCGGCGATGAAGACTCCCGCGGCGAGCGCCGGGCTGACCAGCCGCAGCTCCGGCGTCAGGCCGCCGGCGGCCTCCAGCGCCCATTGCCCCAGCGTGGCGAGCAGCGCGAATCCGGCCCACACCGCGACATAGCCGCCCGCGAAGAGCGCGGTGTCGCCGCCGCCGCGCCGGCGGGCGCGCGCGAAGCGGTCCATGAGCAGGATCATCGGCAGGGCGCTCGGCAGCATCATCGCCACCATCATGAGCACCCACATGAGGAGCATCGTGCCGGCGTAGGAGGCGCTCCAGCTCGCGGGGGTGAGCGCGGCGGCCATGCCGTGCGCCGCCATCGCGCCCAGGTACGCCCACGAAAGCGCAATCGTCGCCACCAGCGCGCCGACGACCGCGAAGCGCCCGGCCTGCGGGGCGAACGCCATGTCGGTTCCTCCTCGCTCCTTCCTGCGGCCGCAATGCTACTCCTCAGGGTCCCGGGCGCGCGACATGGTCCGGGTGGCCCGGTTATTGCACGTCGCGGGCAGGCCATCCGGCCTGTTCCCAACCGTCACAAGGAGACACACACCATGGCAGTGAGCGAAACGCACCGCGGCGCGGTGGACACCGGCGCGCGGCGCATGAACGCCCTCGACTGGATCGCGATGGTCCTGCTGATCATCGGCGGGCTGAACTGGGGCCTGGTCGGTCTGTTCAACTTCGACCTTGTCGCCGCCCTCTTCGGCGAGATGTCGGCGCTCTCGCGCATCGTCTACAGCCTGGTCGGCCTCGCGGCGCTGTGGTGCATCTACACCGCGTCCAGGCTCGGCAGCCGCAATGGCCGGAACTATTAGCGCGCCTACGACGCGCTCTTGCCCTTGGCGGGCGGCGCGAGCTTGAGCTCGTTCTTCACGCCTTTCACGCCCTCGACGGCGCGCGCCACCTGCGCCGCCTTGAGCACTTCGGCGCGCGTGCCGACGGTGCCGGACAGGTGCACCACGCGCGCCTCGGTCGTCACGCTGATCTGCGTGACCTTGAGGCTCGGCTCGTCGTAGATCGCCTTCTTCACGCGCGCCGTGATGCGCGCGTCGTCGAGGTAGCCGCCTTCCTGCCTGGGCTCGCTGGCGCAGCCGGCGGCGCCGAGCCACAGCGCGAGGAGGATGCCGCAGAGGACCGTTCGGTTCATTTTCTTCTCCCTTGGAGACGCAGGGCGCCATGGTAGGTTAGGCGCGCCGCGCGCAGGAGGGATTCGTTCAGGTCTGCCGCCGCCGCACCAGCCGATGCGATGAGCCACCGCTTCTCCAACGCCCTCCAGACGGCAGTGCTGCTCGGCGCGATGGCGGCGCTCGCCGGCTACCTCGGCTGGGTGCTCTTCGGCGTCGAGGGCCTGGTCGCCGCCGCGATCGTGGTGCCGCTGGTGGCCGCGCTCACGCCGGGCGCGTCCCCGCGGCTGGTGCTGCGCCTCTCGGGCGCCGCCGAGATCGCGCCGGCGCACGCCCCGGGGCTGTACCGCCTGCACGCGGCCCTTGCCGAGCGCGCGGGCCTTGCGCGCATGCCGCGCCTGTACTACGTGCCCACGCGCGTGCTGAACGCCTTCGCCGTCGGCGAGCGCCGCGACGCCGCCATCGCGCTCACCGACGGCCTGCTGCGCGCGCTCGACTCGCGCGAGCTCGCCGGCGTGCTCGCGCACGAGCTCGCCCACGTGCGCTCGAACGACGTGTGGGTCATGACGCTCGCCGACGTGGTGGGACGCGTCACCGGCATGCTCTCCTTCTTCGGCGTGGTGCTGCTCGCGTTCCTGCTGCCCTTCGCCGCGGCCGCCGGCATGCGCCTGCCGCTGGTGCCGCTGCTGGTGATGATGATTGCGCCGTTCGTCTCGGCGCTGCTGCAGCTCGCGCTCTCGCGCACCCGCGAGTACGACGCCGACCTCGCCGCGGTGCAGCTTACCGGCGACCCGCGCGGCCTCGCCTCGGCCCTCGACAAGCTCGAGCGCCTGCAGGGCGGGTGGATGGAGCGCATGTTCATGGCGCGCGTGCCGCGCTGGCTGCGCACCCATCCTGACCTGAACGAGCGCATCCGGCGCCTGCTCGCGCTCGAGCGCTCGCTCGTTCCGGAGCTGGCGTTCGCCGACTACGCAGACGACCCGCTCTTCGGCCGCCCCGCCATCGTGCGCCGGCCGCGCTGGCACTGGCACGGCCTCTGGTACTAGGGAAGCATCCTCGCGAGCTCGGCGTCGCCGAGGAGGCGAATGCGCTTCTCGGCGGCGAACTGGCGGGCGTTGGCGGTGATCTCGCCGGTGGCGACGTAGATGCAGTCGTCGGCATCGCGCCGGGCCGCCGCCGCGAGCACCTCGCGCAGCGGCTCGGCGCCGGTGCGCGTGGCCTTCCAGCGCCGGCAGGCGACGAGCGTGACGCGCCCGCCGCGCATGAGCTCCAAATCCGCCTCGGGCCCGGGAAAACGCACCACCTCGTAGCCCTCGCGCCGGAACGCGCTTTCGAGCGCCGCGGCGAACTCCTCGCGCGACATCGCGCGGATCGCCGCGAGGCGCGCCGCCACGCGCTTCGCGCTGGGCGCGCGCAGCTGCCGCCACAGCGCCACGCCGCCGATGACCATGAACGGCAGGGCGCCGAAGGCGGCGTAGGGCGTGGGCAGCACCATGCGCATGAGCGCGAACACGCCCGCCGCGACCGCAAGACTGATCCAGAACGGCGAGCGCAGCAGCACCGCGAACAGCGAGTTCTCGTGCATGCGCAGCTTCATGCGCGAATTATGGCGGCGTTTTTCGCTTAGATTCGCTGGCGATGAAGCCCCCGCACCCGCTCCTCGTTCCCGCCATCGCCGCCTCGCAGTTCGCCCCGCCGTTCATGATCTCGGGCGTGGCGGTGGCGCTGCCGGCGATGGGCGCGGAGCTCGCGGCGGGCGCGGTGGCGCTCTCGCTCGTCGAGACGCTGTTCCTCGCCGCCTCGGTGGCGCTGCTCCTGCCCGCCGGACGCCTGGGCGATGCCGCCGACAAGGCGGCGCTCTACAAGGCGGGGCTCGCCGCCTTCGCGCTGTGCTCGATCGCCATCGGCCTGGTCTCCTCCATGGCGGCGATCCTCGCGCTGCGCTTCGTGCAGGGCCTGTTCTCGGCGGGCACGCAGGCCGCCGGCCCGGCGCTCATCGCCGACGCGGTGCCGCCCGAGCGGCGCGGGCGCGCCTTCGGCCTTTCCATCGGCTCGGTGTACGCCGGCCTCACCCTGGGGCCGATCTGCGCCGGCGTGCTGGTGGAGCTGTGGGGCTGGCGCTCGGTGTTCGTCGCCGGCGGCGCGGCGGTGCTCGCGCTGCTCGCGCCGATCCACTTCCTGCTGCCCGCCGACTGGCGCCGCCGGCCCGACCCGGGCACGGTGCACCTGGCCGGCACCGCGCTGCTCGTCGCCGCCATGCTCGCCCTGGTGATCGGCGCGGCGAACCTGCGCGCGGGCGCCCTCGCCTACGGGGCGATGGCGGCGGGCGCGGCGCTCCTCGCCCTCTTCGCCGCCACCCAGCGGCGCGCCGCGCGGCCGCTGCTCGACGTGGCGATGCTCGCCGGCAACCGCGTGCTGCGCGGCGCGCTGCTGGTGCAGTGGCTGCTCTACTGCAACGCCTTCGGCACGGTGTTCCTGCTCGCGCTCTATCTGCAGAGCGTGCTCGGGCGCGCCGCCGCCACCGCCGGGCTGGTGATCGCCGTCGGCACGCTCCTCATGGCGGGCATCGCGCCCCTGGTCGGGCGCCTCGCCGACCGGCGCCGCCCGGCGCGCCTCGCGAGCGCGGGCGTCGCCGCCGTGCTCGTCGCCGCGCTGATGGCCACGCGGCTCGACGCGCACTCGTCGCTCGCCTACGTGACGCTGCTCCTCGCGGTGCAGGGCGCGGGCTTCGCCTTCTTCTCCACGCCCAACATGACGATGGTGATGAACGCGGTGCCGCCCGAGCGCACCGGCATCGCCTCGGCCATGAGCGCCGCGGCGCGCTCGCTCGGCATGGTGAGCGGCATGCTGATCGTCGGCGCCGCCGTGTCGCTGCAGCTCGGCCACGCCCCGGTGGAGGCCGACCCCGCGCGCTTCGTCGCCACGCTGCAGGCCTCCTTCTGGATCCTCGCCGCCGTCAGCGCCGCCGCGTTCGCCTTCAGCCTGCGCGCCGCGCGCTAGCGTCCCCGCGCGCCTGGCCCGTCGCTTGCATGGCCTGGAATCCCTTCCCAAGGAGGCCACCATGAACGTATCCAACATCCGGGAACACATGAAGGTCCTGGGGTCCGACCGGCAGCCCGTCGGCACCGTCGACCACCTGCAGGGCAACGAGATCAAGCTGCGCAAGAACGACCCGCAGGCGGGCGGCAAGCACCACTACATCCCCGCCGACTGGGTCGACCGCGTCGAGGGCGAGGAGGTCTGCCTCAAGAAGCCCGCCAACGAAGCCACCCAGCAGTGGCGCTCCGACTAGCCCCCTGAATCGGGGTCAGACCCCACACCGGGGTCAGACCCCGCCGCGGGGTCTGACCCCGGTTTCCCCGCCCGCCACGCGGGCCCGCCATCCGGTAACGCCCGCCACCACGCCGCAGCTCGCGGCGAGCAGGAACGCGAGGGTGTAGCTGCCGGTCGCGTCGTAGAGCCGGCCCGCCACCCAGGGCCCGAGCGCGCTGCCGGCGGCGCTGCCCATGAGGCCGGCGCCGACGATGGCGCCGAAGTGCCGGCCGCTGAAGCGGTCGCTCACCATCACCGGCAGGAGCGACGCCGTGACCGAGTAGCCCAGGCCGAGGAGCACCGCGTAGCCGTAGGCGCCGAGCCGCGTCGGCGCCGCGCCGAGCGAAAGCAGCACGAGCACCGCGGCCACCATCACCGCGATTCCCGACACGTAGACCCGCTCGCGCCGGACGCGGTCGGAGAGCCAGCCGCCGCCCGTCTTGCCGACGATGCTCGCGAGCCCCACCACCCCCACCACCGAGGCGGCGACGATCGCGGCGAGCCCGTGCTCGACGAGGTAGGCCACCTGGTGCACGTGCAGCGTCTGCGAGCACAGGTTGCCGAAGAAGAATGCCGCGAGCAGCAGCCAGAAGGGCTGCCCGCGCATCGCCTCGCGCAGCGTGAGCTCCGGCGCCGCCGGCGGCGCCGCCGCG
>DATLGR010000206.1:0-2744 GCA_035540415.1 Burkholderiales bacterium
TCGCTGATCGGCCTCCCGCCGTGCGCGGGATTCATCTCGAAGTGGTACATCGTGCAGGGGGCCTTCGCCGCCGACATGCCGCTCCCGGTGGCGGTCATCCTGGCGAGCACGCTGCTCAACGCCGCCTACTTCATGCCGATCGTCTACGCGGCGTTCTTCCGCGCTCCCCCGCCCGGCGACCAGGGCCACGGCGAGGCCCCCCTGGCCTCGGTGCTCGCCCTGGTGGCCGCGGCCTCGCTCACCGTGCTCTTCTTCTTCTTTCCCGGCGTGCCGCTCGCCCTGGCCGGCGCCCTGGTGGGCCGTTGAATGGACGCGAAGGCGAAAAAGGAGCAGGAGCAGGAGCACGAGCGCTGGCTCGATCGAAGCGCCAACGTCACCAAGGTTTACTGGAGCGTGTGGATCCTCTGCGCGCTCGCGCTCCTTGCCGAGCCCTTCATTCACAAGCACGGCACCGTGCCGGTGGAGGAGTGGTTCGGCTTCCACGGCGGATTCGGATTCGTCGCCTGCGTCGCCCTGGTGCTCGCCGCCAAGGGCCTGCGCATCGTCCTCAAGCGCTCCGCGGACTACTATGAGCGCGATTGAGCTCTCGCCCGCCTGGACGCTGATCTTCGGCGCGGCGCTCGTGCCGCTCCTGCGCGGCGTGGCGCGCAGCGCGTGGATCGTGCTGCTGCCCCTTGCCGGCATGGCGCAGCTCGCGCTCCTGCCGGCCGGCGAGTTCGGCGCGCTCTCGTTCCTCGGGCAGGAGCTTCTCCTGGTGCGCGTGGATCGCTGGAGCACGATGTTCGCCTGGGTGTTCCTGATCGCCGCGCTGCTCGGCGCCATCTACTCGCTGCACGTGAAGAGCGCGCTCGAGCCGGCGGTGGGGCTCGCGTACGCGGGGGCGGCGCTCGGCGCGGTATTCGCCGGCGATCTGCTGACGCTGTTCGTCTTCTGGGAGGCGACCGCCGTCACTTCCGTATTCCTCATCTGGGCGCGCCGGCGCGAGCGCGCCTTCCGCGCCGGCATGCGCTACCTGGTGATCCAGCTCGGCTCCGGGATGCTCCTCATGTTCGGCGCGCTGCAGATCGTCGCCGCCGGCGGCAGCCTGCGCTTCGAGCACATCGGCCTCGAGGCCCCGGGGGGGCTGTTCATCTTCGTCGCCTTCGGCATCAAGTGCGCCTTTCCGCTGCTGCACAACTGGCTGCAGGACGCCTACCCGGAGGCCACCGAAGGCGGCACCGTGTGGCTTTCGGCCTTCACCACCAAGCTCGCCGTCTACGCGCTCGCGCGCGGCTTCGCCGGCACCGAGGCGCTGATCTGGATCGGGGCCGCCATGACCGCGTTCCCGATCTTCTACGCGGTGATCGAGAACGACCTGCGCCGGGTGCTCGCGTACAGCCTGAACAACCAGCTCGGCTTCATGGTGGTGGGCATCGGGATCGGCACCGAGCTGGCGCTGAACGGAACGGCGGCGCACGCGTTCACCCACATCATCTACAAGGCGCTGCTGTTCATGTCGATGGGCGCGGTGCTCTACCGCGTGGGCACCATCAACGGCAGCGAGCTCGGCGGGTTGTACAAGTCCATGCCCTGGACCGCGGCATTCTGCATCGTCGGCGCCGCGTCGATCTCGGCCTTTCCGCTCTTCAGCGGGTTCATCAGCAAGTCCATGATCCTCGCCGCCGCGGGCCTCGAAGGGCACGTCGTCACCTGGGTCGTGCTGCTGTTCGCCTCGGCGGGGGTTTTCCACCATTCCGGGATCAAGATCCCGTACTTCGCCTTCTTCGCGCACGACTCGGGCAAGCGCTGCCGGGAGGCGCCGGCGAACATGCTCGTGGCGATGGCGCTCGCCGCGGCGCTGTGCATCGGCCTGGGCGCCTTCCCGGCGCCGCTCTACGCGATGCTGCCCTACGCGGTGGACTATGTTCCCTACACGGCCGACCACGTGCTGGCGCAGCTGCAGCTGCTGCTGTTTTCGGCGCTCGCCTTCTCGGTGCTGATGCGCACCGGCGTCTACCCGCCCGAGCTGGTCTCGGTGAACCTCGACTTCGACTGGACGTACCGGCGCCTCGCGCCGCGCTTCGTGCGCGCCCTCGGCGAGCTGCTCGGAGGCGCCATCGCGCTCATCGACCGCGGCATGGCGCGCGCCTGGCCGCTGCTCGAGGGCGGGGTGCGCGCGCTCTACGGGCCGTTCGGCCTTTTCGCGCGCACCTGGCCCTCCGGCGCGACGGCGCTCGGCGTGATGCTCATGCTGCTCGTCTTCCTGGGCGCCTACTACTTTCTGTGAGCCTGTAGAATCCCGCGCTTATGCCGCTTCCGGTTACCGAGGTCGAGCGCGAGCTGCTGCACACCCGGCGCGTGCGCTACGAAGGCTACAAGCGCGCCGACGGCTTGTGGGACATCGAGGCGCACCTCACCGACATCAAGAACCACGACTTTCGGCTCCAGACCGGGGTGTGCCGCGCCGGCCAGCCGGTGCACAGCATGTGGGTGCGGGTCACCATCGACCGCCAGTTCAACGTGGTGCACGCGGCCGCCTCGTTCGACGCCGTGCCCTATCCGGGCGGCTGCGAAGCCATCGCGCCCGCCTATCGGGGGCTCGTCGGCCTGAACCTGGTGAAGGGCTTCCGCAGGGCCTGCAAGGAGCGCTTCGGCGGCGTGCGCGGCTGCACCCACCTCACGGAGATGCTCGCCGGGCTGCCGACGGCGGCGGTGCAATCCTTTGCCGGCGAGGTGAAGATCGAGCCCGGCGAGGGCGAGAAACC
>DATLGR010000207.1:0-3672 GCA_035540415.1 Burkholderiales bacterium
CTACCAGACGGTGGACCGCGCCGACGTCAAGCAGTACCGCGAGCTCTACACGCAGCGCGAGGTCGTCGAAGCGGTGCGGCAGGGCCGGCCCATTCCGCACGGCGCGGTCATCACGCTCGTGCAGTGGAGCGTCGAGCAGGACGCGAAGGGCAATCCGCTCAAGGACGCGAACGGCCGCTTCATCAAGAAAGACATCCTCGCCCACACGGTGATGGAGAAGCGCGCCGGCTGGGGCGCCGAGTATCCGGAGGGCTTCCGCAACGGCGAGTGGGAATACCAGGCGTTCGACAAGCACGGCACCCCGAACCCGAAGGCGAACATCAAGGCCTGCTTCGCCTGCCACCTGCCGCACGCGAAGCAGGACTACGTGATCTCGCTCGCCAAGCTCGCCAACACGTTCCCCGCGCCCGCCGCGCTCGCC
This sequence comes from Burkholderiales bacterium, assembly GCA_035540415.1. GTDB lineage: Bacteria > Pseudomonadota > Gammaproteobacteria > Burkholderiales > SG8-39 > SCGC-AG-212-J23. The sequence goes on from DATLGR010000207.1 coordinate 422, forward strand.
AAGGCGCCGAAGGGCGACGTCAACATCGCCTCGTTCGCCTTCCTGCCGGCGAAGATCACCGCCGCGGTCGGCAAGGCGCTCACCTTCCTCAACAGCGACGACACGCCGCACCAGATCACCGTGGTGAACGGCCCGCGCACCGGCGTGTTCCTGCGCGGCGAGCGCGCCTCGCTCACGCTCGACAAGCCCGGCGAGTACCAGTACATCTGCGGGCTGCACCCGAGCATGAAGGGCATCATCGAGGCGAAGTAGAGCGCGGCGTGTCCGGGGGGGCGCGCAGCCCCCCGGTGACGATGCGCGCATAGCGGTGGAAGGTCCAGTACGCCCACGCCCAGTCGAGCAGCACCACGATGCGGTTGCGGAAGTTGATGAGGAAGTAGATGTGGGCGACCAGCCAGGCGAGCCAGGCGAAATAGCCCGACAGCTTGAGCCACCCGAACCACGCCACCGCGGCATTGCGGCCGATGGTGGCAAGCTGCCCGTAGTCGCGGTAGCGGAACGGCTCGGTGGGGCGCCCGGCGATCAGGCTGCGCACGTTGCGCGCCGCATGCCGGCCCATCTGCTTGGCGGCCGGCGCGATGCCCGGCACGTCCGGCACCGCGGCGAGGTCGCCCACGACGAACACTTCCGGGTGTCCCGGCAGCGAAAGGTCCTCCGCCACCGGCACGCGCCCGGCGCGGTCGAGCGGCACGCCGAGCGCGCGCCCCAGCGGCGAGGCGGCGACCCCCGCGGCCCACAGCACCGTCTTCGCCGCGAGCCGCTCGTTGCCGAGCGTCACGCCCCCGGCGTCCACGCCGGTGACGCGCCGGCCGAGCCACACGGTCACGCCCAGCCGCTCGAGCTGCCGCCGCGCCTTCTCGGACAGATCGGGCGGATAGGGCGGCAGCACGCGCTCGGTGCCCTCCACCAGCACCACGCGCGCGTGGCGCGGATCGAACCGGCGGAACTCGCCGGGCAGGGTGCGGCGCGAGATTTCCGCCAGCGTGCCGGCGAGCTCCACGCCGGTGGCGCCGGCGCCCACCACGACGAAGGTGAGCCAGGCGGCGCGCTTCGCCGGGTCGGTCTCGCGCTCGGCGTGCTCGTAGGCGAGGAGGATGCGCGCGCGGATGGCGAGCGCGTCTTCCATCGTCTTCAGGCCCGGCGCGTCCGCGGCCCAGGCGTCGTTGCCGAAGTAGCTGTGCGTCGAGCCGGTGGCGACGATGAGGTAGTCATAGCCGAGGGAGGCGCCATCGTCCAGGCGCACCGCTCTCGCGCCGACGTCGATGTCCTCGGCCTCCCCCATGAGCACGGTGGCGTTGCGCTGCGAGGCGAGAATGTGGCGGATCGGCGCGGCGATCGACGGCGCCGACAGGCCTGCCGTCGCCACCTGGTAGAGGAGCGGGGAGAACAGGTGGTGATTGGTCCGGTCGACGACGGTGAGCTCGACCGGCGCGCGGCGCAGGGCCTGCGCTGCCCAGAGGCCGCCGAAGCCGCAGCCGAGGATCACGACGCGCGCGGGCATGTTCCGTATGATGCCGCAATGATCGAGCCCGGGATGACGGGGAGCGCCGAGCTGGTGGTCGGCGATGAACACACGGCGCCGCGGGTGGGCAGCGGCCGGGTGCGCGTGCTCGCCACGCCGGTCATGATCAATCTCATCGAGGCCGCCGCGCTCGCCGCGATCGAGCACCGCCTGCCGGCGGGCAGCCAGAGCCTCGGCACGCGCCTCGACGTGCGCCACATCGCCGCCACGCCGGTGGGCATGCGCGTGCGCGCCACCGCCCGCGTCGAGCGCGTCGAGGGCCGCACGGTGACCTTCCGGGTCGAGGCGCACGACGAGCGCGAGCTCATCGGCGACGGCGTTCACGAGCGCGTCGTCGTCAACGTCGCCAAGTTCGACCAGCGCGTGCAGCGCAAGATTTCGGGGTCAGGGTCGTAATTCAGTACGGGCGCGCGCCGAACAGCCACGGGTGCGCGAAGAACAGCACGAAGAACAGCACCAGGCCCGCGACGGGCCGTACCCAGCCGATCTCGCGCAGATCCAGCCGGTTGCGCCCCTGCGCGATCGCGACGAATGGAACGTGCGAGGTCGCCGCGGCGAGGCGCGGCCAGCCGGGGTCAGTCCGCTTGCGCGCATCGAGCGACCGGCTGCCGAGCGCGGCGAGCAGGACGAAGGCGCCGAAGAATACCAGCGCGCGCAGTGTGCCGCTCGCGAGGATGTGCGCCGCCGCCCACAGCATGATGCCCCACATGACCGGATGGCGCGTGACCCGGATCATGCCGCGCGCCGGCTCGTCGCTCTGCAGCACCCGCTCGCCGCCGACGGCCGTCGGGTTGCGCGCGGTGCCGCACGCGAGCAACACCAGCGCGAGCGGCACGAGCAGCAGGGGGACGAGCCGCCATCCCGTCCACAGCGGCTCTCGAGGCGCACCGGCGAAGGCCCAGATCATCCAGCCCAGGGTGGCAAAGGCGACGAGCGAATACAGGCCGCGGTAAGGCTGTTCCCCGAGCGCGCCGACGAGCCTTGCGCGCAGCGGCGTCGCGCTCACGAAATGGGTGGCGAGGAAGGCTGCGGTAGCGAGGAGGAGATTGGCCATGCGTGCCTTCGATCTTTCAGGTCAGGACAGCAGGAGGAACCACGCGGCGGTGATGGCGAGCGAGGCGAGGGTGACGGGCACCCCGCTCGCCGCGTGCCGGCGCCAGTCGATGACGATGCCGCGGCGGCGCGCGGCGTCGACGACGATGATGTTGGCGATCGAGCCGACAATGAGGAGGTTGCCCGCGAGCGTGCTGACGAGCGCAAGCATCGGCCCGGCGAAGGGCTCGGTGGCGGCCGGCAGGAGCAGCATCACCGCGGGAACGTTCGACACGACATTCGACAGTACGAACGCCGCGACGAAGAGCGGCGCGGGCTCGGAGAGCGCGACGCCCGCGTGCGCGAGCGCCTGCATCGCCTGCGCCGTAAGCCCGGTCTGCTCGAGCGCGTGGTTCACCACGAACAGGCCGATGAAGAGGACGAGGAGCTGCCAGTCGACGAGCCCCAGCATCTTGCTCGAGTGGAGCTTCCCGCTGAGGAGAAGAAGCCCGGCGCCGACCAGCGCCGCGACATCGCGCGGCCAGTCGGTGAAGAGGAACACCGCCAGCAGCGCGGCCGCGACGGCGAGGCCCTTGGCCGTCTGCCAGCGGTCGAGCGGCGCCGCTTCCTCGCGCCGCTCGCGGAGCGCCCCCGCCGAGGCCGCAGCGCCCGCGCGCTCCACCCTCCACGCGAGGAT
>DATLGR010000208.1:0-4725 GCA_035540415.1 Burkholderiales bacterium
GCCCTCGCCGGCGATCACCACGTCGCGCGCGAAGGGGGCGAAGTGCTCGAGGAAGCGCGCGCGCAGCGGCCCGACGTGCACCCAGGTGCCGGAGGCGAGCTTGAAGTCCTCGGCGATCCGCCCGCGGTGGAGCAGGCCGGCCTGCGGCCTGCTTTCGTCGGCGAACACGAAGGCGTCGCCAAGCCGGTAATAGCCTTCGTCGTCGAACGCCGCCGCCGTGAGCTCGGGCTGGCGCCAGTAGCCCGGAGTGACGTTCGGGCCCTTGAGGCGCATCTCGAGCTTGTCGCGCATCGGCACCAGCTTCATCTCCACGCCCGGCGGCGGCAAGCCCATGTTGGCCGCGTCCCGCGCCTCCCACAGGCGGCCCATGGCGTAGGGCGCGGTCTCGGTTGCGCCCAGGCCGGTGAGGAACGGGATTTCCTCGCCGCAGGTCTCCCGCGCCAGGCGCTTCATCTCGTCGTACACGGGCTGCGAGATGCCGGCCCCGGCGAACCAGAGGACCTTGAGCCGCCCGAAGAAATTCTCGCGCAAGGTCTCGTCGTCCCGCAGGTAGGGAAGAAGCGCTTCGTAGCCCTTCGGAACGTTGAAGTAGAAGGTGGGCGACACTTCGCGCAGGTTGCGCACCGTGGCCTCGATCTGGCCGGGCAGCGGCTTGCCCTCGTCGATGAAGTAGCTGCCGCCGTTGTACAGCACCAGGCCGAAGTCGTGGTTGCCCGCCGCGGTGTGGTGCCAGGGCGCCCAGTCGACCAGCACCGGCGGCTCGTCCTGCAGGAACGCGAGCTGGTCGGCGATCATCGCCTGGTTCGCGCACCACATGCGCTGCGTGTTGATCACCGCCTTGGGCGCGCCGGTCGAGCCGGAAGTGAAGAGGAACTTGGCGATGGTGTCGGGGCCGACGCGCGCATGCGCCTCGGCCACCGCCGGCGTGACGGGGGTGTTTTCCGCTTCGGCGAGATTCGCGATGACTTCGATGCCCCCAGCCACCGCGTCGAGCGCGGGCCGGTACTGCGCTCCGGCCGCGAACACCAGCCCGGGCGTGAGCAGATCGAAAATGGAGCGCAGCTTGGCGAAATCGCGCGAGAGCAGCGAATACGCCGGCGACACCGGCGCATACGGCACGCCGACCAGCAGCGCGCCCAGCTGCAGCAGCGCGTGCTCGAGATCGTTGCCCGACAGCACGACGAGCGGCCGCCCGGCATCCAGCTTCCGGTCGAGGAGGAACTGCCCCACGGCGCGCGCGCCCGCCCAGGCCTGCGCATACGTGAGCCGGCGCCACGCGCCGGCAGCGTTGCGCTGCGCGAGCAGCGTGCGCTCGGGCGCCTGGCGCGCCCAGTGCTCCAGCTTCTCGGTGAGCTTGCGGGGGTAGGGCGCAAGCGCGCGCGGCGAGCGCAGGATGATGGCGCCGTCCGCGCGCCGCTCGGCGACGACCTCCTGGGCTGCGAGCCGGACGCGGCGGACCATGGGCGCTTCGATTGTAACCACCGTCAGCCGCAGAGCTTCTCGAGCAGGCGCAGCAGCACGCGCCGCTCCTCGGCCGAGAGCCGGCGCGCCCGCTGCAGGTCGTGCCGGCGCACGCGCGCCTTGAGGCTCGCCACGCGCTGCTCGCCGCGGCGCGTCAGGTGCAGCCCCCAGGCCCGGCCGTCGTTGGGGCGGCGCTTGCGCTCGACCAGGCCCTGCGCCTCGAACCAGTCGGTGAGCACCATCGCGCCCGAGCGCGCGATGCCCAGCACCCGCCCGAGCACCGACTGGGACAGGCCCGGATTCGCGCCGATGATCACGAGCGCCGTGAAGCGCGGCGGCGTGATGTCCATGCCGCGCGTGGCCTCGTGGAAGGCGCCGAACATCGCCACCTGCGCCCGGCGCAGCGAGTAGCCCAGCAGCTCGTCCAGCACGTCGTAGTCCAGTCCCGGGACGCGGACGATCGGGGCCAGCGCGCGCGGGCGGTGCGGGCTCATTGACCGGGGAATTGTAATCGTCTATAACAAACGCCCGCCAGAGGTCCAACCAGGAGGAGTCCCATGAAGAGAAGGCAATTCAACCAGGCGCTGGCCGCGGCCGGCACGTTGGCGGCGCTGTCGCCCTTCGGCATCGTGCGGGCCCAGCCCAAGACGCTGCGCGTCGGGGTGCTGCTGCCGCGCTCGGGCGTGCAGGCCGGCATCGGCCAGGATTGCCATCGCGGCGTCGAGGTCGGCATGAAGGTGCTCGCCGAGCTCGGCCTGCCGGGCCTCGACATCATGAACGGCGACACCGAGTCGAACGTCGACGTCGCCCGCTCGCGCGCCGAGCGCCTCATCGCCGAGGGCGCGCAGCTCCTCGTGGGGGCCTTCGATTCGGGCCAGTCCACCGCCATCGCCCAGGTGGCCGAGCAGCGCGGCATCCCCTTCGTCATCAACATCGCCGCCGCCCCGCCCATCACCGAGCAGGGCTACAAGTTCGTGTTCCGCAACTTCCCGACGGCGCCGATGATCCTGCGCGACGCCTTCGCCAACCAGCTCGAGGTGTTCGCCGCCGCCGGCGCGGCGCCGAAGAGCGCGGTGTTCATGCACGTGAACGACACCTTCGGCGTCGCCATGCAGAAAGGCTTCACCGCCGTGATGTCCAAGTTCACGATGCCCTACACGGTGGCCGGCCCCATCGCCTACGACCCGGCGGCGCGCGACCTTTCGGTCGAGGTGGCCAAGGCCCGCGCGACCGGCGCCGAGGCGCTCATCATGGTGAGCCGCCTGAACGACGCCATCCTCATCACGCGCGAGCTCGTCAAGCAGCGCTGGAACCCGATGGCGGTGCTCAGCATGGGCCCCGGCTGGTACGAGGACCAGTACCTGCGCACCCTCGGCAAGCTCTCCGACGGCCCGCTGAGCTTCGTGCCCTGGTACGACCCCAACAAGAAGCTCTCCAAGGTGCTGGAGGCGGCGCACGCCAAGGCCTTCCCGGACATCAACCTCAACACCAACCACATCTACACGTTCGAGGCGCTGCTGGTGGCCGCCGATGCGTTCAAGCGCGCCGGCTCCGCCGACCCGAAGGCGCTCGCCGAGGCGATCCGCGCCACCGACATCAAGGACAACGTGAGCACCGGCCCCGGCATCCAGTTCGACCCCAAGGGGCAGAACGACAAGCTGCGGAACTCCGCGATCCAGAACCGCGGCGGAAAGCTCGTGGCCGTGGCGCCCAAGGAAGCGGCGAACGCCAAGCCCGAGCTGCCGATGAGGCCCTACAGCAAGCGCTGACGGCGCGCGGCGTCCGTCGCCGCGCCTCGCCGAGCCGGTGCCCCTCGAGATCTACCTCAATGTCGCCGCCAGCGGCCTGTTGACCGGCTTGGTCTACGGGCTGATGGCGCTCGGCCTGTCGGTGATCTTCGGGGTGGTGCGGGTGGTCAACTTCGCTCACGGCGAGATGATGACCGTGGCGATGTACCTCGCGCTCGTGCTCTTCACCGCGCTGCGGCTCGACCCGCTGGTGCTGCTCGTGCCGATCGCCGCGGCGCTGTTCGTCTTCGGCTACCTCCTGCAGAGCGCCATCATCAACCCGTTCATCAACCGGCCCGAGCACAGCCAGTTCATGCTGCTGGTCGCCATCGCCATCATCCTGGTGAACGCGCAGCTCATCGTCTTCGGGCCCGACGCGCAGGGCGTCACCACGGGCTACACCTACGACAGCTTCCAGCTCGGCCCGGTGATCGTCGACGCGGTCCGCGTCTACGCCGCCGGCGCGGCGCTCGTGGTCACCGCGGCGCTGTTCAGCTTCTTCCGCTTCACCCTCACCGGCAAGGCGATCCGCGCCTGCGCCGACAACTACGACGGCGCGCGCGTCGTCGGGCTCGACGTGAAGCGGCTCTACGCCCTCACCTTCGGCCTGGGCGCCGCCTGCGTCGGCGCGGCGGGCACCATGCTGATCCTGGTGGGCGACGTGACCCCCGCGATCGGCCCCGCGTACACCCTGCTCGCCTTCGTGATCGTCATCACCGGCGGGCTGGGCTCGATGCCCGGGGCGCTGCTCGGGGGGCTGCTCATCGGCGTGACCGAGGCGCTCGGCGGCGTGCTCTTCGTGCCCTCGGCCAAGAGCATGTTCGCCTTCGGCCTGCTCGTGCTGGTGCTGCTCTTCCGGCCGCAGGGCATCCTCGGCAGGAAGGCGCACTGATGGGCGGCTTCCTGGAGGGCGTGCCGCGCCGCGGCCTCGTGCTGCTCGTCGCGCTGCTCGTCTTCCTCATCGTCTTTCCGGCGTTCGCAAGCGGCTACCTGCTCGCCGTGGGCTTCCTCATCCTCTACTTCGCCTACGTCGGCCAGGCGTGGAACATCATGATGGGCTTCGCCGGCCAGCTCTCGCTCGGGCACTCGCTGTACGTGGGCCTCGGCGCCTACGCCGCGGCGGCGCTCTACGTGCATTTCGGCGTGAGCCCGTGGATCGGCCTGGGCGCCTCCGTTTCGATCTCCGCGGCGGCCGGCGCGCTGATCGGCTTTCTCGCCTTCCGCTTCGGCGTCGCCGGGGTGTACTTCGCCATCCTCACCATCGCCTTCGCGGAATTCGCGCGCATCGGCTTCGACCACTTCCCCTGGGTGGGCGGCTCCTCGGGCCTGTTCCTCCCGGTGGCGAGCTACGCCGCGAACGACCTGTGGAACCTGCGCGGCAGCCCGGTGATGTTCTACTACGTCATGCTCGCGCTCACGGTGGGCGCGTTCGTGCTGTGCCACGCGCTCCTGCGCTCGCGCATGGGCTATTACTGGC
>DATLGR010000209.1:0-1541 GCA_035540415.1 Burkholderiales bacterium
GGCATAGGGATAGCCGTACCAGCCGGCGCGTCCCCACGGGCCGCGGATGCGGTCGACCACTACGCCTTGCGCAGCGCCGCGCGCATCGAAGATCACGTCGTTCACGAGCCCGTAACGCGTGCCGTCGTCGAGTACCGCGAAGTCGCCGATGAGCTCGTTGACCCGCCAGCTGCCTTTGCGCAGCGCCACGTCGTCCTCGATCCCCGTGAAAAGCGAGAACTCGGGCAGGTTGTCCTCGCGCACCGGAAAGCCCACAAAGGCGAGCTCGGGGCCGATGACGACTTCGTTCCAGGGGATGCCGAGGTAGCGCTCGCCGATGCCGAGCACCCCGGAGACGCCGACCACCACCCGGCTGACGTGGCCCTGCGCGTCCACGATCAGGTCGCGCACCGACCCGATGGCCTGGCCCTCGAGGTCGCGCGCCTCGCTGCCGATCATGTTGCGGGCGCTCCAGGTATCCTGGTACAGGCGCGACGCATCCCACGGCTGCGCGAGCGCGAGGGCCGGCGCGGCGAGCAGCGCGATGAGGAAGGGCTTCATGGCGACGCCTTCAGGGAAAACGGGCTGAGCTCCGAGAGCTCGACGTAGTCGAAGCGCGGGAGCGCGCCGATGTCGGCGCTGCGATAGGGCAGGGGGTAAGCGTCGGCGGCGCGATCGAAGCCCACGTACGGGAAGGCGTACCAGTCGGGACCGCCCCACCAGCCGGCGCCGCGCGCCACGATCACCGCGCGCGCCTGGCCGCGCTCGTCGAAGATGACGTCGCTTACGATGCCGTAGCGCTCCACGTCCTCGAGCGAAGCGAACTCCCCGAGGAGCTCGTTCACGCGCCACGCGCCCGGCGCCATGCGCACCTCGTTCTCCAGGCCGGTGAAGAGGGAAAACTCGCGCACGTTCTCGGCGCGCACCGGCGTCTGCACGTACGCCATCGCAGGGCCGATCCTCACTTCGTTCCAGGGAACGTCCACGAAGCGCTGGCCGAGCCCGAAAAGCCCGGAGGCGCCGACCACGACGCGCTCCACGAGGCCCGCCGGGCTCACCACGAGATCGCGCACCGTGCCGATGTCCTCGCCGGCGGCGCCGCGGGCGGCGGTGCCGATCATCTGCTCGGCGCTCCAGCCGCCGGCGTACAGCTCGGCGAGCGGCGGCGCGGACTCCAAGGTCAGGCGCTCGCCCAGGCGCGCCCTTTCCATCTGCTCCTGCTCGGCGCGCGGGCTGCGATGGCTCGCGTAAGGGCTGTGCCGGCCGAGCTCGGCATAGGAGAAGGCCGAAATCTTCGCCACCTCGGCGCTCGCGTGCGGCATCGGCCAGCCCAGCCCGCCGGGGTGGTAGCCCGCGTACGGATAGCCGTACCAGCCCGCCTCGCCCCAGCGCCCGGCGGCGCGATCCACGATCACGCCGCGGGCCTGCCCGCGCACGTCGAAGATCACGTCGTCGACGATGCCATGGCGCGGGGCATCGTTCAGCGAAACGTGCTCGCCGATGAGCGCATTCACGCGCCACTGGCCCGCGCGCATGGCGACGTCGTCTTCGATGCCGGTGAA
>DATLGR010000210.1:0-2574 GCA_035540415.1 Burkholderiales bacterium
GGGGTTGGCTCCGCGGGTTGTAATGCCCGGTAGTGCGCCCAGGCGGCGGCGCGTTACACGCGTTTCACCCCGCGGTCCGAAGGGGCCAGGACTGTAACGCGCGTTGCCCTGGCGACACCACCGGGTATGCTCGGCCCATGCCTGCGCATTCCGACCTCGCCGCGCTCGACGATGGCGCGCTCGCCCGGCGCATCGCCGCGGCACGCGGGGCGCCCGACGCGGCGGCCGAGGCCGAGCTTTACCGGCGCCTCGCGCCGCGGGTGCGGCTCTACGGGCTGCGCCACCTGCGCGAGCCGCACGCCGCGGCCGACCTCGCGCAGCAGGTGCTCCTCATGACGCTCGAGCGCCTGCGCGCCGGCGAGGTGCGCGAGCCCGAGCGCATCGCCTCGTTCGTGCTCGGTGCCTGCCGCATGACGGTGCTCGAGCTGCGCCGCGGCGCGCTCCGCCGCGAGGCGCTGCTGGAAGCCTGGGGCGGCGCCGAGGAGGCGGTCGAGGCGCCCGAGCCGCTCGCCCTCGACCCCGAGCGGCTCGCGGCGTGCCTCGAGGCGCTGCCCGAGCGCGAGCGCTCGGTGGTGGTGCTGTCCTTTTTCGCCGAGCAGGCCGCCGACGAGGTCGGCGCCGCGCTCGGCCTCACGGGCGGCAACGTGCGCGTGATCCGCCATCGCGCGCTCGGCCGGCTGCGCGCGTGCATGGGCGAGGCAGCGGAGCGATGAGCGCCGAGCACCCGGTCGCCTTCGAGGCGCTCGCCGGCTACTGGCTGGGCGAGCTGCCCGCGGCGGAGGCCGAGGCGCTGGAAGAGCACCTCTTCGGCTGCGCGCACTGCGCCGCGCGCCTGGAGTGGCTCGCCGCGCTCTCGGCCGGCGTGCGCGGCGCGGTGCGCGCGGGCGCGCTTGCGCTGGCGGTGAGCGCGCCGTTCGTCGAGGCCATGAAGCGCGCCGGCCTGCGCGTGCGCGAGTACCGCCTCCGGCCCGGCGAGCGCGTCGAGTGCACGATCCGCGCCGACGACGACGCGGTGATCGGCCGCGTGCGCGCGCCGCTCGCCGGCGTCACGCGCGTGGACGCGCTGGAGCGGCTCGAGATCGGCGGCGTGCTGCAGCGGGAGACCCGCCTGGAGGACGTGCCCTTCGACCTGGTCTCGGGCGAAGTCATCCTGATTCCCTCGGCCGCGGCGCTGCGCAAGCTCCCGGCCAACATCCAGCGCCTGCGGCTCGTCGCCGTGGGTGAGCAGGGCGAGACGCTGCTCGGCGACTACACCTTCGCGCACACCCCTTCCTGAAGAACATCGGGGTCAGACCCCGCCGCGGGGTCTGACCCCGCCTCAGTCCATTCGACGTGGCTTACCGGAGCGGCCGAGATGGTAGATGAAGGGTCCGCTTTCGCGCCGGCAGATGTCCTGGATCGCCGGACCGCGCCGGCGAGAAGCGAGGCAGTGTCCGCCAGCGTCACGTTGCCGCCGGTAAAGACGAACGCGCGCACGCCGGCCGCCTGCAATGCCAGGCGCTCCAGGCGTCGGTAACGAATGCGCTTGTCGCGGGTGAGGACGACCCAGCAGTTGGCGCCGGCTAGGCTAAGCCACGACCGGTCGTCCGTGCCTTTCGAAAAATGTCGCGTAAGTCGCTCCACCCGTGCGCCCGCGGCAGTGAGCGCTCCTGCGATCGAATCGCTGTCCAGCGACTCGTCGAGGAAAACCGTCAGCGTCTCAGGCGGCCTCGAGGTCGAGCTCGCAGCGGATGGCGTCCCAGACGGCTTCCTCGTCGGCCCCGTATTCACGGGCAAGCACGGGCACCGGGTCCCCCGCCTTGAACTGCTCGGCGAGGACCGCAGTGGGTATGCCGGTGCCGGCGAGGACTGGGCGGCCGAACGACACCCGAGGGTCGATGACGACCGTGCGCGGCTGGCTGCGCGGCGCCTGGTTACGCATGAACGGGTAAAGCTTGACCGGCAGGCCCTTTCCGTCGCGCTCGATGCGTTCGAGGTAGGCACGGATCAGGTCCGCCATCTCGATCTGGCCATCGCGCGAGATGTTGATTACTTGACCCAGGTGATCGACGAACAGGTCCACGCCGTTCGTGGCGAACTGCTGCTCGATCAAGGGACGCTTCGCCCCCAGCCTGCGAACGAGGAAGTCCAGGCCGCGCCGAATGGTGGGCAGCCCGATTCGGTGCTTCCGGCGGATCGCGGTGAGCACATAGGCTTCGACGAGGTTGGTGAACGACAACCCGAGGCTCTTCGCATCCGCAGGCCGGATGACCGCGCGGAAGCCGCGCTGTCCTGCGAACCACGACCGCAGCGTCGACTTCGGCACGCCCAGGTAATGCGAGGCTTCACCGACCGTATAGGCCGGCACGTCACGCGGATTGAAGGCGTCGAGGGAAGTCACCGGCGCATTATGCCGGAGGCTCGCCGTCGATGACCAAGGTCCTCGGTCAGACTCCCAAGCAAGAAAACCGGGGACAATTCGGGCTCTGAGCCCGAATTCGAAACGCTACGTGGCGCTGGGGGTGGTCGCGGTCACGCTCGCGCTCGCCTACGGCATCTGGTATGCCTACAGTGTCATCCTGGTGGCGCTCGCGG
>DATLGR010000211.1:0-2491 GCA_035540415.1 Burkholderiales bacterium
CTCCTCGCGCGCGCGCGGGCGGTGGTGCGACGCCGCGAGGGCCGGGCCTCGCCCGAAATCAGCTACGGCGCGCTCACCGTCGACCCGGTGAAGCGCGTGGTGACCTTCCGCGGCGCGCCGGTCGAGCTCTCCGCACGGGAGTTCGCGGTGCTGGAGGCGCTGATGAAGGAGCCGGGCGCGGTGGTGTCGCGCGAGAAGCTCGAGGACGCGGTCTACGGTTGGGGCGAGGAAGTCGGCAGCAACACCATCGAAGTGCACCTGCACCACCTGCGCCGCAAGCTCAAACCGCAGCTCATCCGCAACGTGCGCGGCGTCGGCTACCGCGTCGCCCTGCTGCAGTAAACGTGAGGTCGATCCGCTCCACCCTGGCCCTGTGGCTGGTGAGCGCGCTCGTGATCGGCACCCTGGTCGTGCTGACGGTGACGTACACACTCACGCGCCAGGAGGTGGGACGCCTGTTCGACGCCGAGCTCGAGCAGGTGGCGCATGCCGTGCATCTGCGCGAGGACTGGATCCAGGAGGGCGTGCGGCGGGTGCGCATCGCGCGCCCCGGCTTTTTCCTCTCCGTGCGCGCGTACGACCAGGAAGGACGCCTGTTCTTCGAGACGCTGTTCCCCACGCTGCCCGCCGACCTGCCGCGAACGTTCGAAGAGGGCTTCACCACCAGCGAGACCGCCGAGGGGGCGTGGCGCGTCTACACGCACGTGGTCGAGGCCGGCGTGGTGCAGGTGGGCCAGCCCCTGGCCACGCGCGAGGCCCTCGCCCGCGGCATGGCCATCACCGTGCTGATGCCCATGGTGGTGCTGATCCCGCTGCTCGTGGTCCTCATGGCCTGGCTGCTCACCCGCGGGCTTGCACCGCTGAACGAAACCTCCCGGCGCGTCAGCGACCGCGACGCCGCGCGCCTCGACCCGCTGCCCACCGAGCACGTGCCGCAGGAGTTGCTGCCGCTCGTGCACCAGATCAACGCGCTGCTCGAGCGGCTCTCCGGCTCCCTCGATGCCCAGCGCCGCTTCCTGGCCGACGCCGCGCACGAGCTGCGCTCCCCGGTCGCTGCGCTGGCGCTGCAGGTGCAGCTTGCCGCGCGCGCCCAGCAGCCCGAAGCGCGCGCGACCGCGTTTCGCGAGCTCGCGCGCGGCGTGGAGCGCGCCCGCCGCCTGGTGCAGCAGCTCATGGACTTCGCCCGCCTGGAGCCCGGCGTGCCGCTGGAGCCCTTTGCCGAGGTGAACCTCGCGGCGCTGGCGCGGGAGGTCGTGGGCATCTATGCCGCACGCGCGGAAGCGCAGGAGGTGGACCTGGGCGCCGAGGCCCCTGCGGCGGTGCCGGTGAGCGGGGTGGAGTCCGAGCTGCGCTCGCTCATCGAAAACCTGGTGGACAATGCCCTGCGCTACGCGCCGCCGGAGAGCGCCGTGACGGTGTCGGCGCGCCTCGCCGGCGACGAGGCGGTGCTCTCGGTGGTCGATGCCGGCCGCGGCATTCCCGCCGGGGAGCGCGAGCGGGTGTTCGAGCGCTTCCACCGGGTTGCCGGCGACCTCACGCCCGGCACGGGGCTGGGTTTGTCCATCGTGAAAGCGATCGTGGAGCGCCACGCCGGCAGCATCGCGCTCGCCGACGCCCTGCCGGACGAGCCGCTGCCCGGGCTTGCCGTTTCGATCCGGCTCCCTGCCCTTAAGGCCCGCTTAAGTCTTCGCGCTGCAGCATAGCCGGGCGCCGGCGCAGGGGCTCTTCCTCTAGAGAGCGGGGCTTCGTCTCTGGTTCCTCCTGCGCCGTGCGCTTCGCTGCTGCCACAAGAAGCATAATGGGCCATTGCCTCCCCAAACCATCCGGCTGCTGAGCGCGGGCGTCGACGTCGAGCGCTTCTTCGAAGCGCTCGCGGCTGCACGGTCCCGCATCCTGCTTCTCGGCTTCGACGGCACGCTCGCGCCGTTCCATCCGCGGCCGGAGCGGGCGCGCCCGTACCCCGGCCTGGCGCGGCTCCTCGATGAAATCAGCGCCGGCCCCCGCAGCCGCGTGATCGTGGTGACCGGCCGCAGCCTGCAGGGACCGGCGCCGGCGCTCGGGCTGCAGCGCCCCGTGGAGCTGTGGGGCGCGCACGGCTGGGAGCGCCTGGTCCCCGGCGCGCCGCTCGCGGTGTACGCGCCTTCGCACGCCGCCGGCGAGGCGCTCGCCGCCGCGCAGGCGCGCGCCGCGCCGCTGCGCCACCGCGGCGCGCGCGTCGAGCGCAAGCCCGCCAGCGTGGCGGTGCATTGGCGAGGGTTGCCCGTGCTGCCCCGCGAAGCGGTGCGCGAGGCGCTGCGCCGCGCCTGGGCCGGGATCGTCGGCACGCCCGAGCTCGAGCTGGTGGAGTTCGACGGCGGCGTGGAGCTGCGGGCGCGTGGGCGGAGCAAGGGCGAAGTCGTCGAGCGCGTCCTCGGCGAAGCCGGCAACGAGGCCGCCGCCGCCTACCTGGGCGACGACCTGACGGACGAGGACGCGTTCGCCGCCATTGAGG
>DATLGR010000212.1:0-2757 GCA_035540415.1 Burkholderiales bacterium
GATCCAGTCGACGCCGCGCGTTTTCATGATGTCGTCGTAGACCGCGCGCACCTCGGGCGGGGCGTCGGCGTATTCGATCAGGCGGACAAGCGTCACGAAGGCCTCCAGTGGTTGCCGGTATATTAAGCGCGCCATGATCGACCGGCTGGCTTCCCTCGACCCGCGCGCGCTGGTCCTCGGCACCGCCCTGCTCGGGCTCGCCGTCGCCGCGCCGTGCTTCGTGGCCGGCCTGCGCCGGGTGCGGCAGGTGCGGCTCGGCGGCGCCGCGCTGTATCTGCTCCTCGGCAGCGTGGCCGTTCTCCTGGGCGCCGGCGCCGCGCTGACCGTGGCCAACCTGGTCACGTACTCCCGCCTCACCCACGAGCAGGAAGCCGCGCGCGTGGAAATTCGCGGCGTGGGCGAGCGGCACTTCGCGCTGAGCATCACGCGCACCGGCGGCCCGCCCGAGCTCTACCACCTGCACGGCGACGAGTGGCAGATCGACGCGCGCCTGCTGAAATGGCGGCCGATGGGCAACCTCGCCGGACTGGACACGGTGTATCGCCTCGAGCGCCTGTCCGGCCGCTACGGCGACATCGCCCTGGAGCGCAGCGCGCCTCGCAGCGTGCACGCCCTGGCCGAGGAGCAGGGTCTCGACCTGTGGAGCATGGTGCGCCGCTATCCCCGGTACCTGCCGCTGGCGGACGCCCACTACGGGGCGGCGGCGTACGTGCCGATGGCCGAGGGCGCCGAATACGTGGTGAGCGTATCGGCGAGCGGCCTGGTTGTCCGTCCGGGCAACGAGGCGGCGCGCAAGGCGCTCGGCGCCTGGAAGTAGCCGCCGCTGCTAGAATGCCGGCTTCGCGATGAAGTTTCTGTTCGATCTTTTCCCGGTCCTGCTGTTCGTCGCGACCTACATGCTGACCGACAGCCTGTACGTCGCCACCGCGGTCATCATTCCCGCCACCATTGCGCAGGTCGCCTACATGCGCGTGCGCCACGGCAAGGTGGACAAGATGCTGTGGGCGTCGCTGATCCTGATCGTTGTGCTCGGGGGACTCACGCTGCTCCTCCAGGACAAGCGCTTCATCATGTGGAAGCCCACGCTCCTCTACTGGCTGTTCGCGGCGGTGCTCGCGCTCGCCCCGGTGCTGGGCGGCACCAACATCATCCGCGCGCTGCTCGGCAAGGAGCTCACGGCGCCCGATCCTGTCTGGTCGGCGCTCAACTGGGCCTGGGTGGCGTTTTTCGCGGCGATGGGGGCGCTCAACCTCCTGGTGGCCTACCGCTTCAGCGAGGCCGTCTGGGTGCAATTCAAGCTCTGGGGCGGCCTCGGCCTGATGCTCGCGTTCATCGTGGCGCAGGCGTTCTTCCTGTCGCGCTATGCGCACGACGCGCCCGAAGGCGGCGGCGGCAAGCAATGAACGTGGCCGAAGCGATCCGCGCGCGGCTCGCCGCGCTCGAGCCGCAGGCCATCGACCTCATCGACGAAAGCGAGCAGCACCGGGGCCATGCCGGCTATCGCGAAGGCGGCGGCACGCACTGGCGCCTGTCGATCGTCTCCGCCCGCTTCGCGGGACAGCCCACCGTCGCGCGCCACCGCATGGTCTACCAGGCGCTCGGCGAGCTCATGCAGCATCCCATCCACGCGCTCGCCATCACGGCGCGCAGCCCCGAGGAAGCGAAAGGAAAGCAATGAAGACATGGATCGTCGCCGCCGCGCTCGCCGCGGCGCCCGCCGTCGCGCTGGCGCAGCCCGCGTTGCCCGGCAAGGAGACTGCCAAGCCCGCCCCCAAGCCCGCGGCGGCGCAGAGCGGACCGCTCGCCACGGTCAATGGCGTCGCCGTGCCGCGGGCCCGCGCCGACTTCCTCATGCAGCAGCAGGGCCAGCGCGGCATGCCCGATAACGAGGACACCCGCGCCATGGTGCGCGACGAGATCATCAACCGGGAAGTCCTCGTGCAGGAAGCGCAGAAAAGCGCGGTGGTCAAGAGCCCGGAAGTGCAGACGCAGCTCGACATGGCGCGCCAGGAGATCCTGATCGGCGCCTACATCCGCGACTGGATCCGCCGCAACCCGGTGACCGACGCCGACGTGCAGAAGGAGTACGAACGCGCGAAGACCGAGGCCGGCGACAAGGAGTACAAGGCGCGCCACATCCTGGTGGACAGCGAGGAGCAGGCGAAGGGCCTGATCGCGCAGCTGCGCAAGGGCGCCAAGTTCGAGGAGCTCGCCGCCAGAAACTCGAAGGACCCGGGCAGCGCCGAGCGCGGCGGCGACCTCGACTGGAACGTGCCGCAGACCTACGACAAGCTGTTCGCCGATGCCCTGGTCAAGCTGGAGAAGGGCCGCTTCACCGAGGTGCCGGTGCGCACGCGCTTCGGCTTCCACATCATCCGGCTCGACGACGTGCGGCCGGTCCAGTTCCCGGCGCTGGCCGAGGTGCGCGGCCGCATCCAGCAGCAGCTGGTGCAGACGAAGGTGGAGCAGCTGATCCGCGGCCTGCGCGCCAAGGCCAAGATCGAATAGGAGGACGCCATGGCGAAGTACGGCCGCAAGGCCCAGCGGAAGGTGGAGCAGGCGATGCACGAGCGCAAGCGCGGCACGCTGAAGAGCGGTCGCTCGGGCAAGAAGGTGAAAAGCCGCAAACAGGCCATCGCGATCGGCCTCTCGCAGGCTCGGCGCGAAGGCGCCAAGGTGCCGCCGCGGAAGCGAAAGTCCTCGCGCAGTCGCAAGTAGCGCCGGGACGCCTGTTCCGGGTGGTGCTCGGCGACCTGC
>DATLGR010000213.1:0-3190 GCA_035540415.1 Burkholderiales bacterium
GGTGTTGGTCATGCGCGGCAGCGTGAGGTGGGCGAACGATTCGCGCCGCGCGTTGCCGGTGACCGGCATCTTCATGAGGCGCGCGTTGAGCGTGTCCTGCAGGTAGCCGCGCAGCACCCCGTCCTCGATGAGGACGTTGCGCTGCGAGGGGTTGCCTTCGTCGTCGATGGTGAGCGAGCCGCGCCGGCCCGGCAGCGTGCCATCGTCCACCACGGTGACTCCGGGCGAGGCGACGCGCTGCCCGAGGCGGCCGGAGAAGGCGGAGCTGCCCTTGCGGTTGAAGTCCCCTTCCAGGCCATGGCCCACGGCCTCGTGCAGCAGCACCCCCGGCCAGCCCGGCCCGAGCACCACCGTCATGGGACCGGCGGGCGCGGGCTGCGCCTCGAGGTTGACGAGCGCCTGCGACACGGCCTGGCGCGCGTAGCCTTCCAGCACTTCGTCGGTGAAATGCGAATAGTCGGTGCGCCCGCCGCCGCCCCCCGAGCCCGACTCGCGCCGGCCGTTGTGCTCGGCGATCACCTGCACCGACATCCGCACGAGCGGGCGCACGTCGGCGGCGATGCGGCCGTCGCCGCGGGCGATCAGCACGACCTCGTATTCGCCGGCAAGGCTCGCCATGACCTGCACGACGCGCGGATCGAGCGCCCGGCACTTGCGCTCGAGCTTTTCGAGCAGCGCGACCTTCTCGGCCGAGGCCAGCGAGGCCACCGGGTCGATGGCGCGATACAGGGGCACCGGCGTCCTGGCCGCACCCGACTTCACGCGGCGGCTCTGTCCGGCGGCGGCGATCGCGCGCGTGGCGCGCGCGGCGTCCTGCAGCGCGTCGTAGCTGATCTCGTCGGAATACGCGAAGGCGGTTTTCTCGCCCGAGACGGCGCGCACGCCTACGCCCTGCTCGATGTTGAAGCTGCCCGATTTCACGATCCCCTCCTCGAGGCTCCAGCCTTCGAAGCGGGAATACTGGAAGTACAGGTCGGCATAGTCGACCTTGTGCGCGCTCAGCGTGCCGAACACCCGGTCGAGCTTCGAAGGCTCCAGGTCGAAGGGGGCGAGCAGCGTGGTCGTGGCCGTGTCCAGACTCAAGTCAATCTCCTGTTGCTCAACGCGGGAAGCGAGGCGCGCACCTCCCGGATTCGCGATAAATCGATGTCGGCGACCACGACCCCTTCGCCTTCGGGATGCAGGCCGAGCACCTCGCCCCAGGGGTCGACGATCATGGTATGGCCATACGTGCGCCGGCCGCTACCGTGCAGTCCGCCCTGCGCCGGCGCCACCACGTAGGCCTGGTTCTCGACGGCCCGGGCGCGCAGCAGGATTTCCCAATGGGCGCGGCCGGTCGGTACGGTGAACGCGGAGGGCACGAAGAGCGCGTCGAAGGCGCCCAGCCCGCGATACAGCTCGGGAAAGCGCACATCGTAGCAGACCGAAAGGGCGAGCCGCCCGTAGGGACTTTGCACCGCCGCCGGCACGGCGCCCGGCTCGAGCGTGCGCGCCTCGTCGTAGCGCTCCTCGCCGCCGCCGTCGAATCGAAACATGTGCATCTTGTCGTAGCGGGCCACGCGGCGGCCGGTGTCGTCGTAGACCAGGCAGGCGGAAGCGATGCGGTCCGGATCGCGCGTCTCGAGGGGCGCCGTGCCGCCCACGAGCCAGAGCCGGTGCCGGCGCGCGGCGCCGGCGAGGAAATCCTGGATCGGGCCCGCGCCGTCACGCTCGCGCAGCTTGACCTTGTCGCCCTCGTGGCGGCCGATGAGGTAGAAGTTTTCGGGAAGCGCCGCGAGCCGCGCGCCGGCTGCCGCCGCCTGGGCGAGCAGCCGCTCGGCGGCCTGCAGGTTCGCCTCGAGCTGCGGGGCCGACACCATCTGGAGCGCTGCGAAGAGGGCCATGGCCTGGCTCCTGAGGATGCGTCTACTGCACCGGCGGCGATTCGGCCGCCTGGGCCTCGACCCCGACGCGCTCGACCTTCGGGTCGCTCCAGCCGCCGCTCACCGCGTAGTCGAAGGCGAAGATGTGACCGAGCGGATCCCTCAGGATTTTCTGCGCGATGGCCGCGGGGATCGCGAGCAGCGGGTTGACGAGCGCGATCACCGTCGCGGCCGAGTCGCCGAGGCTCGGCACCACGCGCACCCGCAGCTTCTGCGTCTCGCGCGCGAGATCCACCTCGCCGCGCATGTCCACCTGCGCCGACGACCCCCGCATGCGAAACTCCTTGAGCGCCATCACGCCGCGGTCCACCTCCCCGCTGGAGGCGATGCGCTCGAAGGCGAAGCCCTTGGAGAAGACGTCGCGAAAATCGAGCGCGATGCGCCGCGGCAGCTGCTGCAGGCTCATGAGCGCGAGCAGCTTGCCAAAACCGGGGTCGATTTCCAGGAACTGCCCGTTGCTCGCCTCGAGCGCGAGCTCGCCGCCAAGGCTCGGGTAGTCGATGGCGCCGGGCCAGCCATTCCAGCCGACGCGGCCGGACAGCCGCGCGGCGGCGCCGCTCACCACGTCCGGATAGCCGACGCGGCCGAGAAAGCGCCCGGCGTCGCTCGTGTCGAGCTCGAACTGCAGGCTGGTGCCCGCGGGCGCGCCGTCGCGCCAGAGCCCGCTCGCCACAAGCCGCGCCTCGGGCGTCGTCATGGCGAGCCGCTCGATGCGCCAGTCGGCACCGGCGCGCTCCGCGGCGAGCTCCACGCGGCCGAGCTCGCGCCCGCGGTAGCTGAAGCGCTCGGCCACGAAATCGAGCGACGGCAGCTGCTGAGGCTGCAGCGCCGGCGCGGGTGTGCCAGGCCGCTTCTCGCCCAGGCGGAAATGCGCGAAGCGCGCCCGCAGCCGCCCGCCGTCCGCCGCCCGGAAGGCGAGCTCCCCGGCCATCTCCTGCGCCCGCAGCGCGGCTTCCCAGTTGCCGTCGCGGGCCGACGCGCGCAGCAGCACCTCGCTGAGGTGCTGGCCGAACGCGGTGAGCTCGCCCACGCGCAGATCGACCACGGCGCTGGCGTTGCCGCTATCGGCGGCGAGCAGCGGCCGCCACCGGTCCAGATCCAGCGCGGCGAGCGAGCCGTGCAGCTGCATCCCCGGGCCCTCGAGCGGGCGCTGCAGCGCCTGGGCCGGCGGACTAAGCACGATGTTCGCCCGGTGCATTTTCATCTCATCGCCGTGGGGGCGGCGCAGGAGCTCGGCCGCGAGCACGCGCCCGAGCGTCAGCGACACC
>DATLGR010000214.1:0-6373 GCA_035540415.1 Burkholderiales bacterium
GGTCTACACGCACCTCGACTTCCAGGCGCTCGCCAAGGTCTACGACGCGGCGCATCCGCGGGCGCGGCGCAAGTGAGCGCGCTCATCCTCAAGCCCGGCCGGGAGAAATCGCTGCGCCGGCGCCACCCCTGGGTGTTCTCCGGGGCGGTCGCCGGCACGCAGGGTGCCCCGGGCCGCGGCGAAACCGTGGAAGTGCGCGACGCGGGCGGCAAGGCGCTCGCGGTGGCCGCCTTCAGCGAGCGCTCGCAGATCCGCGCGCGCGTCTGGAGCTTCGATCCGCGCGAGGCGGTGGACGCGGGGTTCTTCCGGGGCCGGCTCGAGCGCGCGATCGCGCTGCGCGAAGCGCTGCCGGCGCGCCGCCATACCAATGCGCTGCGCCTGGTGCACGGAGAGTCCGACGGGCTTCCCGGGCTGATCGTGGATCGCTACGCCGACGTGCTGGTGGCGCAGTTCCTCGCCGCCGGGGTAGAGCGCTGGCGCGACCCCATCCTCGACGCCCTCGCCGAGCTCACCGCCTGCGAGGCGATCTTCGAGCGCTCCGACGCCGAGGTGCGAAGGCTCGAGGACCTGCCGCCGCGCGTGGGCTTCGCGCGCGGCAACCGCAATGCCGCGCGCTGCCCGATCGCTGAGTACGGCCTCAATTTCCGCGTCGACGTCGAGCAGGGCCAGAAGACCGGCTTCTTCCTCGATCAGCGCGAGAACCGTCAGCGCGTGCGCAGCCTCGCCGCGAACCGCGAGGTGCTCGACGGCTTCAGCTACACCGGCGGCTTTGCCCTCGCGGCCCTGGCCGGCGGCGCCGCGCGGGTGACGGCCCTGGAGAGCTCGGCGCCGGCGCTGGAGGTCGCGCGCGACAACCTCGCTGCCAATCCGCTCGACGCCTCGCGCCTGGAGTTCGTGCAGGGCGATGCCTTCGGCGAGCTGCGCCGGCTCCGCGACCGCGGCGCGCGCTTCCACATGGTGATCCTGGATCCGCCGAAGTTCGCGCCCACGGCGGCGCAGGCCCGCAACGCCGCGCGCGCCTACAAGGACATCAACCTGCTCGCCCTCAAGCTGCTCGCCCCCGGCGGGCTGCTCGCCACCTTCTCGTGCTCCGGCGGCGTGTCGCCGGCGCTTTTCCAGTCGATCGTCGCGGGCGCGGCGCTCGACGCCGGCGTCGAGGCGAAGATCGTCGAGCGCTTCGGCGCCGCCGCCGACCATCCGGTCGCGCTCGAGTTTCCGGAGGGGGAGTACCTGAAGGGGCTGCTGCTGCTGCGCGCCTAGGGGCGCCGAGGTTGCCGCGCTGCGGGCGTTTCGGCTAGCATGCGCAACCGAGTTGCATTGTGATCCTCCTGTCCATCCTGGGCGCCACGCTGGCGGCGGGCGTGCTGTCGGTGCTCGCTGCGGCGGCGGTGTCCTTCACCGTCCTCGAGCGCTGGGCGCCGCGCCTGATCGCCTTCGCGGTCGGCGTGCTGCTGGCGGCGGCCTTCCTGCACCTGCTGCCCGAGGCGGTCAACGAAATCGGCCCCGAGGCGGTGCTCGCGACCTGCCTGGGCGCCATCCTGGCGCTGTTCATGCTGGAGAAGGCGGCGCTGTGGCGGCATGCGCACGTGCACGGCCACGGCCACGGGCATGGCGGGCCCCCCGCCAAGCCCTCGGGCATGATGATCCTGCTGGGCGACACGCTGCACAATTTCGTCGACGGCGTGCTGATCGCGGCGGCGTTCCTCGCCGACCCGGCGCTCGGCTGGGCGGTGGCGATCGGCATCATCGCGCACGAGGTGCCGCAGGAGGTGGGCGACTTCATGATCCTGCTCGACGCCGGCTACTCGCGGCGCCGCGCGCTGATCCTCAATGCGCTGGTGAGCTTCGCCTCCGTGGCCGGCGGCGTTCTGGGCTTTTTCCTGCTCGCGCAGCTGCAGTGGGCCGTGCCCTACGTGCTCGCCCTCGCGGGCGCGAGCTTCCTCTACATCGCGGTGGCGGACCTGATGCCCGAGCTGCAGCGGCACTGGGACCTGAAAAGCGGCCTCGTGCAGCTCGTGCTCATCGGCGTCGGCATCGCTGTCGTCGCCGGCCTGCATTCGCATTGAGATACACTCGACGCGTGCGCACCAGGAGTCGTGGCGAGCTTGCGGAGAAGCGCCTGGCGGCAACCGGCGAGCGCGTCACCGAGCCGCGCCGACGGGTGCTGCAGACGCTGATCGCGGCCGACCAGGCGCTCTCGCACACCGACATCGAGCAGTGCCTCGAGCCCGAGCCGCTCGACCGGGTGACGCTGTACCGCGTGCTCGAGTGGCTCGTCGAGCGGGGGCTTGCGCACCGCTACGCGGGCGCCGACCGCGTGTGGCGCTTCATGGCCTCCGACCCGCGGCACGAGGCGCACGCGCATTTCCAGTGCGAGCGCTGCGGCAAGGTGCGCTGCCTGAGCGAGATCGGCGAGGCGGCCGTGGACGTGCCGCGCGGCTACCGCGCGCGGCGCACCGAGGTGACGGTCAAGGGCGACTGCCCCGACTGCGCCTAGACGAAACCATTTCAGGAGCGAGCATGCAAGAAGAGAACATGGTGCCGGTGACCATCCTCACCGGCTTCCTCGGCAGCGGCAAGACCACGCTGCTCAACCGCATCCTCAAGGAGGACCACGGCCATCGCATCGCGGTGATCGAGAACGAGTTCGGCGAGATCGGCGTCGACAACGACATCATCGAGACCGGCGACGAGCAGATCGTCGAGATGAACAACGGCTGCATCTGCTGCACCGTGCGCGGGGATCTCATCCGCATTCTCGGCAGCCTCAAGGAAAAGCGCGCCCAGGGAGCGCTCAAGTTCGACCGCGTGGTGATCGAGACCACCGGCATGGCCGACCCCGGCCCCGTGGCGCAGACCTTCTTCACCGACGAGGAGATTGGCAACTACTACCTCCTCGACTCGATCATCACGCTGGTGGACGCCAAGCACGCGCCCAAGCAGCTCGACGAGTTCCGCGAGGCGCAGGAGCAGGTGGGCTTCGCCGACCGCATCCTGCTGTCGAAGACCGACCTCTCGGCCGAGGAAGAAGTCGAGAAGCTCACGCAGCGGCTGAAGCGCATGAATCCGCGGGCGCCGATCAAGAAGGTGCACTTCGGCAACGCGCCGCTCGCGGAAGTGCTCGACATCCGCGGCTTCAATCTGAACGCCATCCTCGAGCTCGACCCGCAGTTCCTGGTGGAGAGCCACCACGAGCACGCCGACGCGGTGGCCTCCTTCGTGTTCAGGTCGGACAAGCCCTTCGACGGGCAGAAGCTCGAGCAGTTCCTCTCGGGCATGATCCAGGTCTACGGCCAGGACCTGCTGCGCTACAAAGGCGTGCTGTGGATGAAGGGCAATCCGCGCCGGGTGGTGTTCCAGGGCGTGCACATGATGATGGGCGGAGACCTCGGCAAGCCCTGGGGCAAGGGCGAGAAGAAGGGCTCGGTGATGGTGTTCATCGGCAGGAAGCTGCCGAAGGATCTTTTCATCGCCGGCATGGAGGAGTGCCTCGCGAAGTAATGATTGCGGTTCGCGGGCTCACGCATCGCTACCAGGAGGGGGCCGCGGCGCTGCGGCTGCCGGAATGGAACGTCGCGCCGGGGGAGCGCTGGCTGGTGCTCGGCCCCTCGGGGAGCGGCAAGTCGACCCTGCTGCACATTCTTGCGGGGCTTGTGCGCCCGAGCGAAGGTGAAGTGGAAGTCGCCGGCAAAAATCTGCGCTCGCTCGACGGCGCGCATCTCGATCGCTGGCGCGGAGCCACCGTGGGCATCGTGCTGCAGGCGCTGCATCTCGTGAAGCACCTGTCGGTGCGCGACAACCTGCGCCTCGCGCAGTACATGGCGCAGCTTCCGCAGGACGACGCGCGCATCGCAGAGACTTTGGGTGCGCTCGGCGTAGGCGATAAGGCTGCGCGCCGGCCCTCCGAGCTTTCGCACGGCGAGCGCCAGCGCGTGGCAATCGCCCGAGCCGTCGTGAACCGCCCCAAGTTGCTGCTGGCCGACGAGCCGACCGCGAACCTCGACGACGCGGCCGCGGCGGCTGCCATCGACCTCATCAGCGAGCAGGCCTCGCGCCATGGCGCCACGCTCGTCGTGGCCACGCATGACGCGCGCGTGAAGGCCAAGTTCCCGGAGCGCCTCCAGCTATGAACGTCGCGAGCCTCTCGGCGAGCTACCTGCGGGCGCGCCCGCTGCAGACTGCGCTCAGCCTGCTGCTCCTGTCGCTGTCCGTGGCCATCATCGTGCTGCTCCTCCTGGTGGTGACGCAGCTCGAGGAGCGCATGATGGGCGACGCCCGCGGCATCGACCTGGTGGTGGGCGCCAAGGGCAGCCCGATGCAGCTCATTCTCGCCGGCATCTATCACGTCGACGCCCCCACGGGAAACATCCCGCTCGCCGCCGCCGAATCGCTCGCCAAGCATCGCATGGTAAAGCGCGCGATTCCGCTCGCGCTGGGCGACAGCTGGCGCGGCTACCGCATCGTGGGAGCGGGCAAGGAGTACGTCGATCATTACGGCGCGCGGCTTTCCGCCGGGCGGCTGCACGAGCAGCCGATGGAGGCGGTCCTCGGCGCCGAGGTGGCCGCGCGCACCGGCGCGCGCGTCGGGACCCGCTTCGTCGGCGTGCACGGCATCGGCGGCGACGGCGGCCATGCGCACGACGACCATCCGTACACGGTGGTCGGCGTGCTGGAGCGCACTGGCGGGGTGCTCGACCGCCTGGTGCTCACCAGCATCGAGAGCGTCTGGCTGGTGCACGAGGAGCACCACGAGCTCGAGACGGAAGAAGACCGCAAGGCGATGGAAGAGGACCGCGAAGTCACCGTGCTCCTGGTCCAGTACGCCTCGCCGCTCGCCGCGGCCATGCTGCCGCGCTACATCAATTCGCAGACCGAGCTGCAGGCGGCCTCGCCGGCCTACGAGACGGCGCGCCTCTTCAGCATTGTCGGTGTCGGCGTGGAGGCGCTGCGCGCGTTCGCCGCCGTCCTGATGATCGCCGCCGGCCTGTCGGTGTTCATCGCGCTCTACACGGCGCTCGAGGAGCGCCGCTACGACCTTGCGGTGATGCGCACGCTCGGCGCGTCGCCGCGGCGGCTGTTCGGGCTGCTGCTCGTGGAGGGGATGGTGCTGGCGCTCCTGGGCGCGCTGATCGGCCTCGCGCTCGGTCACGTGCTCACCTCGGCGCTGGGCGCCTGGCTGCACGGCCAACAGCAGTACGCGGTCACCGGGCTGGCGTGGCTGCCGGAGGAACTTTGGCTCGTCGCAGCGGCTCTATGCGTGGGGCTGCTGGCGGCGCTGATCCCCGCGTGGCGCGCGTATCGCATGGACGTCTCGCGAACGCTCGCTTCCGCGTAATGTCGATGTCCAACTACAGGAGGATGCATGACGCTTCGCATCACCACGCTGGCGCTTGCCACCGCCATGGCGTTCAGCACCGCGCTCCTCGCGCAGGACAAGGCGCACAGCGACAAGGAGCGCCAGGAGGACGCGGCGCGCCACCGGCACCTCGCGACGGTGCACGCGGCGGCGGCGAAATGCCTGGAGTCGGGCAGGTCCGAGAAAGAGTGCCACGAGCAGCTGCGCAAGGATTGCAAGGGCGTGGGCATCGGCCGATACTGCGGCATGCGACACAAGCATTGAGGCCACAGATGCGCTCAGCCCTCCTGATCCTCGGCATCGCGTTCGCCGTTGCTGCCCACGGACAAGCCCCGCACGCAATGCCGCCGGGCGCGGACCCGAGCCAGTTCAAGCCGCTGCCGGAGCGCCGGGACGTGCTGTCCTGGAAAGTGCTGGGGCAGGTCGACCTCGTCAAGGCGAAGGACCGGTACGTGCCGCAATTCGCGCCGTCCGTCGCCGCGCTCGACCAGAAGGAGGTCAAGGTGCAGGGCTTCATGCTCCCGCTGCAGCCGGGCGCCCTGCAGACGCACTTCGTGCTCTCGGCGATGCCGCAGACCTGCTCGTTCTGCCTGCCCGGCGGGCCGGAGAGCCTGGTCGAGGTGAAGACCAAGCGCCCGGTGAAGTACACGTTCGATCCGGTCGTGGTGAGCGGGCGCCTCTCGGTCCTGAAGGACGATCCGCGCGGGGTCTACTACAGCATCACCGACGCCGTCCAGGCGAAATAGAAGCGCAACTTAGTTGCATGTAGCGCCCGCCGCCGCTAGCATTTGCGGCATGCGGCGGCTCGGGCCCGTTCTCCTCGCGCTCACGCTGCTTGCCGGCTGGCAGGCAGCCCAGGTGCATCCGCTCGAGCACCTGGACGAGCACGGCGAGCTCGTCCACGTGGGCCATACGCACGACGAGGCGCAGCTCGACTGCTATCTTCTCGACGCGCTGGCGGCGTGCGCGCCCTCGTCTTGCGGTTCCGGCGTCGTCCCCTGGTCCGCGCCCGGCATG
>DATLGR010000215.1:0-14723 GCA_035540415.1 Burkholderiales bacterium
AGATCACCTCGACCTGGCCCTTGTGGTGCAGCACGCCGCCCTCGGCGCGCGGACGCATGAGCGTGGGGATGTCGTCGATCGAGCCGGGCGGATAGCGAAGTCCCTCCGGCGCGGGCGTGAGGCCGGTGGCGTTGCAGACGGCGCTCGTCTCGATCGCGGGCTTGGAGCCATCGAGGAACGAATTGAACATCTTGGGGTTGAGGCCGCCCGCCTCGGCCTGCTCGGGCGTGAGCCCGTAGTGGCCCCACACCGTCTCGGGCGTCGACTGCGCGAAGTGGGGCAGCCACTTGTGCCCGCGCCCGGCCGCGACCACCGGGAAGCCGGCGGCGCGCGCCCAGTCGACGAGGTCGCAGATGAGCGCCGGCTGGTCGCCGTAGGCGAGGCTGTAGACCACGCCCGCCTCGCGCGCCCGCTGCGCGAGCATCGGCCCGCAGAAGGCGTCGGCCTCGACTGTCACCATCACCACGTGCTTGCCGTGCGCGAAGGCGGCGAGCGCGTGCTCCACCGCCGCCGGCGGGTTTCCGGTCGCCTCGATCACGATGTCGATCGCGGGATGGCGCACCAGCGCTTCCCAGTCGTCCGAAAGATGGGTGCGCCCTTCCTTGAGCGCGTGATCCAAAGAAGGCGCCTGAGAGCCTTCCGCTGGCCAGCCGACGCGCGCGAGGTTCGCCTTCGCGTTGGCAGGGGAAAGGTCGGCAATGCCGACAAGATGCACGCCCGGCGTGCGCGGCACCTGCGCGAGGTACATCGCGGCGAACTTGCCCGCACCGATCAGGCCGATGCGCAGCGGATTGTCCTTGCGCTGGAGCAGCTTGCTATGGAGATTCATCGGAGGAACGAATTCGGCGGGGACATGGGCGCCAAGAAATGCGGGTACGTCCCCATTTTCTAGGCGGCCTTCAGCGCGCCTTCCAGCTCTTCCGGGGGCGTGCCGTTCTTCCAGGGCAGCGGCACGTCGTAATGCTTGAGCAGGCAATCGTCGGGCAGGCACTGGATCGGCGTGAAGTCGCGGTGCGCGATGTAGCCCGGGCGCTTGAAGCGGCGGATGTGGTTCGACACGGCGCAGAGCGACAGATACACGCTGACGCGGTTCCACGGCGAGAGGTTGGAGGTGGAGGCGTGCACCAGGCAGCCGTGGAACAGGATCATCGAGCCGGCCGGGCCCTTGGGCGCGACGATGCCGCCGCGCGCGACCAGCTTCGCAATCGTGTCGTGGGTGATGGTCCACAGCGGATAGCTGGTGGTCGTCGTGTCGTGCTGCGCATCGAGCACGCCGAGCCTGTGGCTGCCCGGAATGAACATCAGCGGGCCGTTGAACTCGTTCACCTCGTCGAGGAAGATCGCGACGTTCATGGCGCGCGGCTCCGGCATCAGGTCGTCGTTCTTCCAGGTGCCGTAGTCCTGGTGCCACTGCCAGACGTCGCCGTCGAACGCCGCCTTGCCGTTGATCTTGAACTGGTGCATGTACACGTCCTCGCCGAAGAGCTGGCGGATCGGCTCGACCATGCGGGGATGGCGCGCCAGCCTGGCGAAGGGCGCGCTGTACAGGTGGGCGGCGAAATTGGTGCGCACCACGTCGCCGGTCTTCTCGCGCACGTTCTCGGGGCGGCGCTGGGCGTAGAGCGCCGGGACCTCGTCGGTGAGCACCTTCACCTCCGCGGGGGCGAAAAGGCGCGGGAAGAAGAGGAAACCGTCGCGCTCGAACTGCCCGATCTGCTCGCGGGAAAGTCTCATGGCCTGCTCCGGCTGTCGTACTGGAAGAACACCTCGTCGGGGCGCATCATGCCGAGGTCGTGGCGCGCGCGCTCCTCGATGGCGTCGGTGCCCTGCTTGAGGTCTCGCACCTCGGCCGCGAGCGCGGCATTGCGCACGGCAAGCTGCGCATTGCGCGCCCGCTGCGACTCGAGCTGCCGGTCCACCTCCCAGGCGCGAAGCCACCCGCCTTTGCCCAGCCACAAGGGGTACTGGACGAGGACGATGAGCGCCCCGAGCAGGATGGCGAGCAGCTTCATCGCGCGCGCGGAAACGCCTCCCGGCCCGGGTAGCTTACCGAGTCGCCCAGGTCCTCCTCGATGCGCAGGAGCTGATTGTACTTGGCCACGCGGTCGGAGCGCGACAGCGACCCGGTCTTGATCTGCAGCGCATTGGTGCCCACCGCGATGTCGGCGATGGTGGTGTCCTCCGTCTCCCCCGAGCGGTGCGACAGCACCGTGCCGTAGCCCGCGCGCTTCGCCATCTCGATCGCGGCGAAGGTCTCGGTGAGGGTGCCGATCTGGTTCACCTTGACGAGGATGGCATTGGCCGCGCCCTGCTCGATGCCTTCGCGCAGGATGCGCGGATTGGTGACGAACAGATCATCGCCGACGACCTGCAGGCGCCGGCCGAGCTTCGCCGTGAGCGCCTTCCAGCCCTCCCAGTCGTCCTCGGCCATGCCGTCCTCGATCGACACGATGGGAAAGCGCGCGGCGAGGCCCGCAAGATAGTCGATGAGCTCCCCGGAGGAGAGCTTGCGATTCTCGGACTCGAGCACGTAGGCGCCGTCGCGGCGGAACTCCGAGGCGGCGCAGTCGAGGGCGAGCACCACGTCGTGGCCGCCGCGATAGCCGGCGGCCTCGACCGCCTCGAGGATGAGCTCGATCGCGGCGACGTGGGTGTCGAGGTCGGCCGGGGCGAAGCCGCCTTCGTCGCCCACCGCGGTTGACATGCCCTTGCGGTCGATGAGCTTGCGCAGCGCCTGGAACACTTCGGCGCCGCAGCGCAGCGCCTCGCGGAACGTCTGCGCGCCCACCGGCACGATCATGAACTCCTGGAAGTCGAGCCGGTTGTTGGCGTGCGCGCCGCCGTTCACCACGTTCATCATGGGAACCGGCATGCGCATTGAGCCGGAGCCGCCGAAATACCGGTACAGCGGCAGCCCGCATTCCTCCGCGGCCGCCTTGGCGGTGGCCATCGATACGGCGAGCAGCGCGTTCGCGCCCAGGCGCGACTTGTTCTCGGTGCCGTCGAGGTCGATGAGGGTCTTGTCGACGAAGGCCTGCTCGGCCGCGTCCAGGCCCACGATCGCCTCCGAGATCTCGGTGTTCACGTGCTCCACCGCCTTCAGCACGCCCTTGCCGCCGTAGCGGTTGGATTCCCCGTCGCGCAGCTCCACCGCCTCGCGCCTGCCGGTGGAGGCGCCGGAGGGCACGGCGGCGCGGCCCATCACCCCCGACTCGAGCAGCACGTCGGCCTCGATGGTGGGATTGCCGCGCGAGTCGAGGATCTCGCGCGCGACGACGTCGACGATGGAGCTCATTGCTTCACCTTGTTTTCAGCGAATCCGTTTTTCTTCACCAGGCGGTCGAGCGCCACCAGCGTCTCGAGCAGCTCCGGCATCAGGGCGAGGGGCCAGGCATTGGGCCCGTCGGAGAGCGCCTTTTCCGGCTGCGGGTGCGTTTCCATGAACAGGCCCGCGATGCCGCTCGCCACCGCGGCCCGCGCCAGCACCGGGATGAACTCGCGCTGGCCGCCGGAGGCGGTGCCCTGCCCGCCGGGCAGCTGCACCGAATGCGTGGCGTCGAACACCACCGGGCAGCCGGTGTCGCGCATGATCGCGAGCGAGCGCATGTCGGATACGAGATTGCCGTAGCCGAACGAGAAGCCGCGCTCGCAGACGAGGATGTTGTCCTGCCCGGACGCCTGCCGCGCCTTGTCGACGACGTTGCGCATCTCCTGAGGCGAGAGAAACTGGCCCTTCTTGATGTTGACCGGCTTCCCGGCCGACGCGGCGGCGTGGATGAAGTCGGTCTGCCGGCACAGGAAGGCGGGCGTTTGCAGCACGTCGACCGCCGCGGCCGCCGCCGCGACCTCCTGCTCGGTGTGCACGTCCGTGAGCACCGGAACGCCGATGTCGCGGCGCACGTCGGCGAGGATCTGCAGTCCCTTCTCCAGGCCGGGGCCGCGGAACGACTTGCCCGAGCTGCGGTTCGCCTTGTCGTAGGAGGACTTGAAGATGAACGGGATGCCGAGGGGCCTGCACAGCTCCTTCAGGCGCCCGGCCACGTCCATCTGCAGCTCGCGCGATTCCACCACGCAGGGGCCGGCAATGAGGAACAGCGGCCGCTCAAGGCCCACCTCGAAGCCGCACAGCTTCATGCGGCGACGACGGACAGGCTGCCGCCGGGGCGCTTCTCGCGGGCGCGGTGGCGCAGCGCGGCGGCGACGAAGGCCTTGAACAGGGGATGGCTGTCGCGGGGCGTGGAGGTGAACTCGGGATGGAACTGCACTCCCAGGAAGAACGGATGCCCGGGCAGCTCCATGATCTCGGGGAGCTTCTCGCTCGGGGTGCGCGCCGAGACCTTGTAGCCGCGCGCCTCGAGCTGCGGCACATAGATGTTGTTCACCTCGTAGCGGTGGCGGTGGCGCTCGTTCACCTCGGCGCCGTAGATCGAGAACGCGAGCGTGTCCTTCTCCACGGGGCACTTCTGCGCGCCCAGGCGCATGGTGCCGCCGAGCTCCGACTTGTCGGTGCGCTTCTCGATGCGCCCGGTCCGGTCGAGCCATTCCGTGATCAGCGCGACCACCGGGTGCGGCGTATCGACATCGAACTCGGTGCTGTTCGCCCCGGCCAGGCCGCAGACGTTGCGCGCAAACTCGATGGTGGCGAGCTGCATGCCGAGGCAGATGCCGAGGTAAGGCACGCCGTTCTCGCGCGCGTAGCGGATGGCAGCGATCTTGCCGTCGGTGCCGCGCTTGCCGAAGCCGCCCGGCACCAGGATGGCGTCCATCTTGGCGAGCGCGCCGGTGCCCGTCTTCTCCAGCTCCTCCGAGTCGCGATAGTGAATGTTGACGCGCGCGCGTGTGTGGATGCCGGCGTGGCGCAGGGCCTCATTGAGCGACTTGTAGGAGTCCTGCAGGTCGACGTACTTGCCGACGAAGGCGATGTCGACCTCGTGCTGCGGGTTCTCCTGCGCGTGCACCAGCTTCGCCCAGGCGGAGAGGTCCGCGGCGCGGGCGAGGATGCCCAGCTTGTGGCAGACGATCTCGTCGAGCATCTGGTCGTGCAGCATGTTCGGAATTTTGTAGATGGTGTCGACATCCCACGCCGAGATCACCGCCTCCTTCTGCACGTTGCAGAAGAGCGCGATCTTGCGCCGCTCGTCCTCCGGCAGCGGCCGGTCGGTGCGGCACAGGAGCGCGTCGGGCTGGATGCCGATCTCGCGCAGCTCCTTCACCGAGTGCTGGGTGGGCTTGGTCTTGATCTCGCCCGCCGAGGCGATGTAAGGCACGAGGGTGAGGTGCACGTAGCAGACGTTGTTGCGCCCGAGCTCGAGCCCCATCTGCCGGATCGCCTCGAGGAAGGGCAGCGACTCGATGTCGCCCACCGTGCCGCCCACCTCGACGATCGCCACGTCGGCCTCGCCCGCGCCGCGCTTGATGAAAGCCTTGATCTCGTCGGTGATGTGCGGGATGACCTGCACCGTGCCGCCGAGGTAGTCCCCGCGGCGCTCCTTCTTGATCACCGACTCGTAGATCTGGCCGGTGGTGAAGTTGTTCCAGCGGCGCATCTTCGAGCTCTGGAAGCGCTCGTAGTGGCCCAGGTCCAGGTCGGTTTCCGCCCCGTCCTCGGTGACGAATACCTCGCCGTGCTGAAACGGGCTCATGGTGCCCGGATCGACGTTGATGTAGGGATCCAGCTTGATGTTGGTGACGCGGATGCTGCGCGACTCGAGGATCGCGGCGAGGGAGGCGGCGGCGATGCCTTTCCCCAACGAGGAAACTACACCACCGGTTACGAAGACATACTTGGTCATCACCCTAGCGCGTGTAGGTTTGAGGGAGTGTACACGCGATCCCCGAGGGGCTCAAACGAATTCTCGCCGGGCCTGCCGCTTCTGAGACCGGGGAGCCCGCGCCCTTATTGTATTGTTCCGCCATGAAAACCTCGCGCATCGACGTCCCGGCGCACGACCGGGCATTGCAATGAGCGCGCACACGGTGCGCGCCGCGCGCGGCAGCGCGCTCCAGGCGAAGAGCTGGCTCACCGAGGCGCCGCTGCGCATGCTCATGAACAACCTCGATCCCGAGGTCGCCGAGCGGCCCGAGGACCTGGTGGTGTACGGCGGCATCGGCAAGGCGGCGCGCGACTGGGAGTGCTTCGAGCGCATCGTCGGGGCCCTGAAGGCCTTGCCGGCGGACGAGAGCCTGCTCGTGCAGTCGGGCAAGCCGGTGGGCGTGTTCCGGACCCATGCCGACGCGCCGCGCGTGCTGATCGCCAACTCCAACCTCGTGCCGCACTGGGCCACCTGGGAGCACTTCAACGAGCTCGACCGCCGGGGGCTCATGATGTACGGCCAGATGACCGCCGGGTCCTGGATCTACATCGGCAGCCAGGGCATCGTGCAGGGCACCTACGAGACCTTCGCCGAGGCCGGCCGGCAGCACTACGGCGGCGACTGGTCGGGAAAATGGATCCTCACCGCGGGCCTCGGCGGCATGGGGGGCGCGCAGCCGCTCGCCGCCACCATGGCCGGGGCCTCGATGATCGCCATCGAGTGCGATCCGAGCCGCATTGCGATGCGCGTCCGGTCCGGCTACCTCGATGCGCAGGCCGCCACGATCGAGGAAGCCCGGAGAATCGTCGCGGAGGCGAAGAAGCCCGTTTCGGTCGGCCTGCTCGGCAACGCGGCAGAGCTGGTGCCGCAGTTCCTGCAGATGGCGCGCACGAGCGGCTTTCGCCCCGCGCTCGTCACCGACCAGACCTCGGCGCACGACCCGGCCAACGGCTACCTGCCCGAGCACTGGTCGCTCGAGAAATGGCGCGGGCTGCGCAAGGCCGAGCCCGACGAGGTGGCGATGTCGGCGCGCGTCTCGATCGCCAACCACGTGCAGGCCATCCTCGGATTCAAGGCGATGGGCATTCCCTGCGTGGACTACGGCAACAACATCCGCCAGGAGGCGAGAAACGCCGGGCTCGAGCACGCGTTCGACTATCCCGGGTTCGTGCCCGCCTACATCCGCCCGATGTTCTGCCAGGGCAAGGGTCCTTTCCGCTGGGTGGCGCTCTCCGGCGACCCGCAGGACATCGCCCGCACCGATGCCAAGGTGCGCGAGCTCTTTCCCGACGACCGCGGCCTGCAGCGCTGGCTCGACCTCGCCTCGAGCCGCATCCGGTTCCAGGGCCTGCCCGCGCGCATTTGCTGGCTCGGCCTCGGACAGCGCCACCTCGCGGGGCTGGCCTTCAACGACATGGTGCGCTCGGGCGAGCTGAAGGCTCCCATCGTCATCGGGCGCGATCACCTCGACGCCGGCTCGGTGGCGAGCCCGAACCGCGAGACCGAAGGCATGCGCGACGGCAGCGATGCGGTGTCGGACTGGCCGCTGCTCAACCTCATGCTGAACACGGCCTCGGGCGCGACCTGGGTCTCGTTCCACCACGGCGGCGGCGTCGGCATGGGCTACTCGCAGCATGCCGGCATGGTGATCGTCTGCGACGGCAGCGAAGCCGCCGCCGGGCGCCTTGAGCGCGTCCTCTGGAACGACCCGGCGAGCGGCGTCATGCGCCACGCCGACGCCGGCTACGAAGACGCCATTGCGTGCGCGAGGAGCCGCCGCCTCCACCTGCCGTTTGTTGCGTGATCCGGATCGGGCAAGCGCTGTCGCTCGCAAGGCTGCGCCGCATCGCGCGCGGGCGCGAACGGCTCGCGCTCGATTCGGGCTGCCTCGCCGGGATTCGCGCGAGCCACGGCGCGGTAGAGCGCATCCTCGCCTCGGGAAAGCCCGCCTACGGCATCAATACCGGCTTCGGGCGCCTGTCGCAGACGCGCATTCCGGGCGAGGAGCTGGAGCAGCTGCAGCTCAACATCGTGCTCTCGCATGCCGCCGGCACGGGGCCGCTGCTGGAGGACGAAGCGGTGCGCCTGGTGCTCGCGCTCAAGGCCGCCGCGCTCGCTGCCGGGAACTCCGGCGTGCGCCCGCAGCTCGTCGAGCTGCTGCTCGCGCTCTACAACGCGGGCATCTATCCCTGCATCCCGGCGAAAGGATCGGTGGGGGCCTCCGGCGATCTGGCGCCGCTCGCGCACCTGTCGCTCCCGCTTCTGGGGCTGGGCGAAGTGCGTAGCGACGGGCGCGTCGTGCCCGCGGCCGAGGCGCTACGCGACGCCGGGCTCACGCCGCTCAAGCTCGCGCCCAAGGAAGGCCTGGCGCTGCTCAACGGCACGCAGGTGTCCACCGCGCTCGCGCTGCTTGGCCTCTTTGCCGCCGAGGACGTCTACGCCGCGGCGGTGGTGGCCGGCGCCTTGTCGCTCGACGCCGCGGCGGGCAGCGACACGCCGTTCGACGATCGCATCCATGCGGCGCGCGGCCAGCCGGGCCAGCGGGAGGTCGCGCGCTGCTACCTGGAGCTGCTCGCGGGCAGCGAGATCCGCCGCTCGCACCTGCAGGACGATCCGCGCGTGCAGGATCCCTACAGCCTGCGCTGCCAGCCGCAGGTGATGGGCGCCTGCCTGGACGTGATGCGCTTCGCCGCCGGCGTGTTCGAGCGCGAGGCCGCCGCGGTGACCGACAACCCGCTCGTGTTCGGCGAGGAGATCCTCTCCGGCGGCAACTTCCACGCCGAGCCGGTGGCGCTCGCCGCCGATGCGCTCGCGCTGGCCATCGCCGAGATCGGCGCGCTCGCCGAGCGGCGCATCGCGCTGCTCATCGACAGCACGCTCTCGGGGCTGCCGCCGTTCCTCGTCGAGCACGGCGGCGTGAACTCCGGCTTCATGATCCCGCAGGTCACCGCCGCCGCGCTCGCCTCGGAAAACAAGTCCCTCGCCCACCCGGCGAGCGTCGACAGCCTGCCGACCTCCGCGAACCAGGAGGACCACGTCAGCATGGCGACCTTCGCCGCGCGGCGCCTCGGCGACATGGCCGCGAACAGCGCCGGCATCGTGGCGATCGAGCTTCTCGCCGCCGCGCAGGGGATCGATTTCCGCGCGCCGCTCAAGACCTCGCCGCGGCTGCAGCGGGCGCATGCGCTGGTGCGCTCGCGCGCCGCCTTCTACGACCACGACCGCTACTTCGCGCCCGACATCACCGCGGTGCAGGCGCTGGTGGCCGCGGGCGCCTTCCACGACCTGCTGCCGCAGACGCTCTTCGCGCGCTGATGGAGCTCTGGCGCTACCGCGCGGGCCGCACGCCGCTCCTGGTGTCGATGCCCCATACCGGCACCTACGTGCCCGAGCCGCTGCTCGCGCGGCTGACGCCCGCCGCACGCGCGCTCCCGGACACCGACTGGCACCTCGAGCGCCTGTACGACTTCCTCGACGATCTGGGCGCCTCCGTGCTCGTCGCGACCCATTCGCGCTACGTGGTGGACCTCAACCGCCCGCCGGACAACGCGAGCCTCTATCCGGGGCAGGACACGACCGGCATCGTGCCGCTCGACACCTTCCACAAGCAGCCCGTCTATCTGGCGTCGGCGCCTGCCGAAGACGAGGTGCGCGCCCGGATCGAGGCGTATTGGCGGCCCTACCATGCGAAGCTCGCCGCGGAGCTCGCGAGGCTCAAGGACGCCCACGGGCATGCGCTCCTCTGGGATGCGCATTCCATCTTCTCGGAGCTGCCGCGCTTCTTCAGCGGCCGGCTGCCGGAGCTCAACCTCGGCACCGCCGATGGCCGCGCCTGCGGCCCGGGCATCGGCGAAGCGCTGCTCGCCGAGGTGCGGGGCTACCGCGCGGTGCTGAACGGACGCTTCAAGGGCGGCTACATCACCCGCAGCTACGGCCATCCGGAGGACGGCATCCACGCGGTGCAGCTCGAGCTGGCGGAGTCCGCCTACATGGACGAGACGCCGCCGTACCGGTTCCGCGACGAGCTCGCCGCGCGCTTGCGGCCGCAGCTCAGGCGGCTGCTGGAGACCTTCGTCCGCCTCGCACGCGCCCCACGCAAGGATTAGCCCCGATCGCATAGGCGAGCTCCGCCGGCGCGTCCACGTCCCACAACGCGAAGTCGGCGGCCTTGCCCGCCTCCAGCGTGCCGTGGCTCGACGCGATGCCCAGGGCGCGCGCGGCGTTGCGCGTCATGCCGGCGAGCGCCTCCTGCGGCGCGAGGCGGAAGAGCGTGCAGGCCATGTTGAGGACGAGCAGCGGCGAGCCGAGCGGCGAAGTGCCGGGGTTGTGGTCCGTGGCGAGCGCGATCGGCACGCCGTGGCGGCGCAGCGCCTCGATCGGCGGCAGCTTCTTCTCGCGCAGGAAGTAGAAAGCGCCCGGCAGCAATACCGCCACCGTGCCGGCGCGCCGCATCTCCACGATGGAGGCCTCGCTGGAATGCTCCAGGTGATCCGCGGAGAGCGCGCGGCAGCGCGCGGCGAGCGCTGCGCCGCCCGAGTCGGAGAGCTGATCGGCGTGCAGCTTCACCGGCAGGCCGAGCGCCCGGGCCGCCTCGAGCACCCGCCGGGTCTGCGGCACGTCGAACGCGATGCGCTCGCAGAAGGCATCCACCGCATCCACCAGGCCTTCGCGCGCCGCCGCCGGGAGCACCTCGTCGCACAGGAGCTCCACGTAGGCGTCGGCCCGTCCCTGGTACTCCGGCGGCACGCTGTGCGCGCCGAGGAAGGTGGTCTTGACGGTGAGCGCCTCGCCCAGGCGGCGCGCCGCGCGCAGCATGCGAAGCTCGGCATCGCGCTCCAGCCCGTAGCCCGACTTGATCTCGACCACGGCGGCGCCCTCGTCCAGCCAGCGCCGCAGGCGCTTGCCGGCCGCCTGGACGAGCTCGTCTTCGGAGGCGGCGCGCGTCGCCCGCACGGTGGACAGGATGCCGCCGCCCGCGCGGGCGATCTCCTCGTAGGTCGCCCC
Organism: Burkholderiales bacterium; assembly: GCA_035540415.1. Lineage (GTDB taxonomy): Bacteria > Pseudomonadota > Gammaproteobacteria > Burkholderiales > SG8-39 > SCGC-AG-212-J23. The sequence goes on from DATLGR010000215.1 coordinate 10,818, forward strand.
CTGCAGGCGCTGCTCGAACTCGCCCGCGCGGTTGCCGGCATAAACCAGGTGCGTGTGGCAGTCGATGAGCCCCGGCGTGATCCAGGCGCCGCGCGCATCGTGTTCCTCGCGCGCCTGGTCGCACCACTCGCGCCGCGACCCCACCCAGGAGATGCGCCCGTCGCGCACCGCGAGCACGCCGTCTTCGATCGCGCCCCACCCGTCTCGCAGGGTGGCGAGGCGGGCGTTCAGCCAGGCGGCATCGTGCATGCCGCTATGATAGCGGCGTGCAACGCTATCACGCGCGCGATGCGCTCCTTCCCGAAGGCTGGGCGCGCGACGTCGTCATCGCCATCGATGGCGGCGACATCGTCTCTGTCACCACGGACAGCCGCGACGGCGAGCCGCTCGCCGGGCCGGTGCTGCCCGGCATGGCGAACCTGCACTCGCACGCCTTCCAGCGTGCGATGGCCGGCCTCACCGAGACCCGCGCGTCTGCCGAGGACGATTTCTGGTCCTGGCGCGAGCTCATGTACCGCTTCGTCGAGCGCATCACGCCGGAGCAGGCGGGCGCGATCGCGCTGCATCTCTACATCGAGCTGCTCAGGCATGGCTACACCGCGGTGGGCGAATTCCATTACGTGCACCGCCCGGGAGAGCTGCTCACGCCGCACCTCGAGGCCGCGCGCGCCGCCGGCATCGCGATCACCCTGCTGCCTTCGCTCTACCGCTGGGGGGGCTTCGGAGAGCGGCCGCTGGCGCCGCGCCAGCGCCGCTTCGCGAGCGAGGTGCAAACGATCGTCGGGATCGCGACGCGATTCAGGCCCTCGCCGGATGAGCGATGCGGCGTGGCGCCGCATTCGCTGCGCGCCGTCGACCCGGCGGCGCTGCGCGAGCTGGTTGACGCCGTGCCGCGCGAGGTGCCGATCCACCTCCACGCCGCCGAGCAGACGCGCGAGGTCGAGGAATGCGTGGCCGCGCTCGGCCGCCGCCCGGTCGAATGGCTGCTCGAGAATTTCGACCTCGGCGAGCGCTGGTGCCTGGTGCACGCGACGCACCTGCTGCCGCACGAGATCGAAGCGCTCGCGCGCACCGGCGCCGTCGCCGGCCTCTGCCCGTCGACGGAGGCAAATCTCGGCGACGGCATCTTTCCGCTGGTCGCCTACCGCGCCGCGGGCGGGCGCTACGGCATCGGCGGCGACAGCCACGTATCGCGCGATCCCGCGGAGGAGTTGCGCCTGCTCGAAACCAGCCAGCGCCTGACGGTCCGCAAGCGCAATCTGGTCGTCGGCGCAGCTACCCCTTCGGTGGGCACGACCCTCTGGCGGGAAGCGGCGCGCGGCGGCGCCCAGGCGCTCGGCCGGCGCATGGGCGCCCTCGCGCCGGGCCTGCGCGCCGACCTCGTGGTGCTCGACGCGAGCCATCCCGACCTCGAGGGCCGGGACGGCGATGCGATCGCCAACGGCCTCGTGTTTTCCGGAAGCACCGGCCTCGTGCGCGACGTCATGGTGGCGGGCCGATGGGTGGTGCGGGAGCGCCGCCATGCCGCGGAAGAAGCCGCCGTGGCGCGCTACAAGCAGGCGGTGAAAGCCCTACTCGCCTGACCGCGGCGTCAGGACCGCAGCTCGGCGCGGTCGCGGAAGTGCTCGAGCGCTTCGGGGTTGGCGAGCGCCTCGAGGTTCTTGACCGGGCGGCCGTGCACTACGTCGCGCACCGCGAGCTCGACGATCTTGCCGCTCTTGGTGCGCGGAATGTCGGCGACCTGCACCACCTTGGCCGGGACGTGGCGCGGCGTGGTGTTGTCGCGGATGCGGCGCTTCACCCTGGCAATCAACTCCTCGGAGAGGGCGAGCCCCTCGCGCAGCTTGACGAAGAGCACCACGCGCACGTCGCCTTCCCAGTCCTGGCCGATGACGAGCGACTCGAGCACTTCGTCGAGCTGCTCGACCTGGCGGTAGATCTCGGCGGTGCCGATGCGCACGCCGCCGGGGTTGAGGACCGCATCGGAGCGGCCGTAGATGACGATGCCGCCGTGCTCGGTGATCTCGCACCAGTCGCCGTGGCGCCACACGTTGGGATATTTCTCGAAATAGGCGGCGCGGTACTTGGCGCCGTCCGGGTCGTTCCAGAAGGCGACCGGCATCGACGGAAACGGCCGCGTGCACACGAGCTCGCCTTTCTCGCCGCGGACCGGCTGCCCGCGCTCGTCGAAGACTTCCACGGCCATGCCCAGGCCCTTGGCCTGGATCTCCCCGCGCCATACCGGCCCCATGGGGTTGCCCAGCACGAAGCACGACACGATGTCGGTGCCCCCGGAAATGGACGACAGGCACACGTCGTCCTTGATGCTGGAATAGACGTAGTCGAAGCCTTCGGGCAGAAGCGGCGAGCCGGTGGAGAGCACCGCGCGCAGCCGCTCCAGGCGGTGCGTGTCCTTCGGCCTGAGGCCGGTCTTCGCCAGCGCATCGATGAATTTCGCCGAGGTGCCGAAGTGGGTCATGCCTTCGCGCTCGGCAAGATCGAACAGCACCCGGCCGCGGTCGGCGAACGGCGAGCCGTCGTAGAGCAGCAGCGTCGCGCCCGAGGCGAGCCCGGACACGAGCCAGTTCCACATCATCCAGCCCAGGGTGGTGAAGTAGAAGAGGCGATCGCCCGCGCGCACGTCGCTGTGCAAGCGATGCTCCTTGAGGTGCTGCAGGAGCGTGCCGCCGGTGCCGTGCACGATGCACTTGGGCACGCCGGTGGTGCCGGAGGAGTACAGGATGTAGAGCGGATGGTTGAACTCGACCTGCTCGAAGGCGATCGGCGCCGGCGCGAACGGCTCGAGGAACTCGTAGAGCGAGGTGCCGGCGCGGGCGGGCTGGCCCAGGTAATCCACCACCACGCATTCCTCGACGCTCGGCAGCTTCTCCAGCACCGCGAGGGTCTTCTCCTGGCAGTCGTATTCCTTGCCGCCATAGAGGTAGCCGTCGGCGCACAGGAGAAGCTTGGGCTCGATCTGGCCGAAGCGGTCGAGCACGCCCTGCACGCCGAAATCCGGCGAGCAGCTCGACCAGATGGCCCCCAGGCTGGCGGCGGCGAGCATCGCCGCCGTGGCCTCGGGAACGTTGGGCAGGTAGCCGGCGACGCGATCGCCCTTCTTCACGCCGGCGTCGGCGAAGGCCTGCGCCAGGCGCGAGACGAGGGCGTGGAGCTGTCGGCGCGTGAGCCGCCGGCGGATGCGCTCCTCGCCGGAGAACACGATGGCGTCGCTGTCGTCGGCCTGGCGCAGCAGGTTCTCGGCGAAATTGAGCCGCGCCTGCGGAAACCACTGGGCGCCCGGCATGCGGTGGCCGTCGACGAGGGTCGGCCCGCGCCGCTCGCCGCGCACGTCGCAGAACTCCCAGAGCAGGTTCCAGAAGTCTTCCGGCCGCTCCACCGACCAGGCGTGCAGCGCCTCGTAGCTTTCCTGACCCGCGCGCGCGGCGAACCGCGCGACATCGGTCTGCGCCGCCCGCTCGGGCGAGGGAGTCCACAGCGGCTTCATGCAAGGCGCCTGCGGATGTCTTCCGGGATGCGCAGCGGCCGCTGGCTCGCCATGTCGATGAACACCACGGTCGCGGCGCCGTCGGCGTAGAGCTCACCCCCCACCGTCAGCTCGTAGTACGTCTGCACGCTCGAGCCGCCGGGCGGGCCCGCGAGCACGCGCACGTCCACCGTGCCGGGGTAATTGATCGGGCGCTTGAAATTGCAGGAGGCGTTGGCGATGACGATGCCCGTGCGCTGCCATGCCTCGTCCTCGGGCACCAGGGACTCGAACCAGCCGATGCGCGCCTGCTCCATGAAGCGGAAATAGACGGTGTTGTTCACGTGGCCCATGGCATCCATGTCGCCCCAGCGGACCGCGATGCGTTCGACGTGGACGAGGCGGCGCGCGTCGCTCATGGT